>JAYEKC010000174.1:0-3854 GCA_034716715.1 Gemmatimonadota bacterium
GCGCTGCTGTGACCGGAATCGGCAATTCGCGGGTAAGCACCTGTGTGAGGCTGCGCATGTGGAGGCTGCACACAAGCACTTGTGTGAGGCGGCTGGACGCCCGGCTCGCCGTCGCCGCCTTGGCGGCCGGGCTGGCAGCCGTCGCCTGCCACCCCGGCGACCGCGCGCTGTCGCCCACCGGTGAACTCGCCATCGGCACCTGGGGCGGCGCGAACGCCGGCGTGATCGTCACCGACACGCTCACCCACGTGCACATCGGCTGCACCTTCGGCGACATCCCCGGCCGCGTGAAGCCCGACGCGAACGGCCGCTTCACGCTCGACGGCACGTACGTGCTCCGCGCGTACCCGATCTACGTGGGGCCCACGCTCCCCGCGCAGTTCAGCGGCGTGTTGAACGGCAGCACGCTCACGATCTCGGTCGCGGTGAACGACACGACCACGGGCAAGGTCGTGTCGCTCGGCCCGGCCACCGTGGTGTTCGGCAAGGACCCGCAACTCGGGCCCTGCCCCATCTGCACGGTGCCGGGGTCACGCATGCGCTAGGGCGTCTTCCGCGTGTGGATCACCATCACGCCGCACGCCGAGTTCAGGTTGCTGTACTCGAGCGGCAGCGAGGCCGCGCCGTTGTAGAACTCGATCGCCTCCACCCGGTCCGGCGGGATGCTGTTCACGTTGAACGGCTCCGTGGGGATCCCCGGGTTCATCAGCACGCGGTCGAGGTACACCTGCGCGTAGCACGCGGCCTTCATGCCCTGCGACTTCTCGAAGTCCTCGGGCATATAGAGGGCGTTGCCGCCCAGGCTCGGCGGAATGCGCGTGGACACCAGCCACGCCGCCGCGCCGCGGCTCGTGACGAGGCCAAGGCCCGGCGTCCGCGTAAGGATGGTCGAGAGCTGGGCGCCGGCGAACTGGTCGAGAATGTCGCGCGTGAAGAACTGGCCGAGCCCGGCCTTGCGGTGGTCCTCGAACGAGGCCGGGAGCCCGTTCGCCGCGGCGCGCGCCGCCGTCACCGTCACGGCCGCGAGTTCCGTCACGCGCGTGAGCTCGATCTTGCGCTGCACCACGTGGCCGGCGAGGAAGCTCACCGGCGCGTCGTACGAGCCGAGCCCCGGGCGCCGCACCACCACGCGGTGGATCCCCGCCGGGATCTCGTTGATGCGGAACGATCCGTCGCGCCCGGTGCGCGCGTTCCGCGAGAGCTCGGGCAGCGTGACGTCCACGTCGGCGAGCGGCGTGCCCACCGAGTCCGTCACCACGCCGGCGAACGCCGCCGCCTGCCGCGCCGCCAGCGCGCGCCGGATTACGGACGCGTTGAGCACCTTCACCTCCACGTCGATCGTGGTGTCGATGAAGGCGATGGGCGCCTGGTGCACGGCCCGCACCGAGTCCAGCGACGCCGTGCGCACCTCGAGCGTGTACTCGCCGGGAATCACGTCGGGAACGGTGAACCGGCCGCGCTCGTCCGTCGTTCCCGTGCGCGGGAGTCCCACGAGCTTCACGGTCGCGCCGGCCACCGGCCGGTTCGTGAGCGAGTCGGTCACCGTGCCGCTCATCGGCATGCCGGGGCGCGCCCAGAGCGTGTCGGCGCCCGTGCGCGCCACCGTGAGCTCGGCGCCCACCACGCGCATCTCGCCCAGCCGCACCTGCACGCCGCCCATACGCGATTCCCGCGCCACCTGCTCGAGCACCGGCATCCGCAGGCTCCACTCGGCGATCACCCATGCGCCGTTCGACATGCGCACGAACGTCATCTGCCCGCCCGAGTTGCCCACGTCGCGCTCGGCCGGGAGGTTCGTGTACCGGAAGTCCAGCGTGCGCAGTTCGCTCGACGCGCGGTCGAGCCACGCCGTGCCCTTCACCTCGGTCGTGCCCTTGCGGTCGCCCACGGGCTCGAAGGCGATGCCGAGCCGCGCGGAGTCGCTGCCCCGGTCCACGCTCAGGCAGTGGTCCTCGAGGAACGTGTTGGAGCCGAGCATTTCCAACCCCGGCGCGTGGTACGACACGTTGCCCATCACGTCCTCGACCACGTAACCGTTCCGGTGCAGCAGGGGCGGCGCCACTTCGAGCCAGGGCTGCCGCGCCAACTCCGTGCGAATGGTGATGTCGTCGCGCAGCACCACCCGCATGTTCGGCGTGAGCGCGCGCTCGTACGTGATGGTGGTGACCGTGAGGTTGCGCGCGCCGGCCGTGATCTGCGTGGCGGCGAGCGCCGTCCGCACCTGTTCCCACGCGGCGAACGCGGCCTGCGTGGAATCGCGCAGGTTGCGGCCGCACACGCTGGCGCCGCCGATCGTCACGCTCGAGAGCGTCACCGGGATGCCCGTCAGCTCGAACCGCTGCGACCGCTCCTCACCCTCGCCGAGGGTGATGGGCGCCGACGTGACCGGCTTGTAGCCGATGCGCAGCGTGCGCACCGTGTACGTGCCCGGGCGGCCGGCCACGAGGAGGAACTCGCCGCGCTCGTTGGTGAGCGCGCGCCCGGTGACGGCGCTGGCCGAGTCGAGCGCCTGCACCACGACACCCGGCACCGGAACGCCGCCGGGGTCCACGACCACACCGCGGACGCTCTGGGCCGCGGCCACGCCCGGCGCGAGCAACGCGGCCGCCATGAACCGGCCTGGGGGGAAAAACGCGCGGATCATCGTTCCTGACGGTAGGACACCCCCCAGCGCCGCGCCAGTTCCCACGCCAGACCCGCAGCGGGGCCCGACCGTCGGTCACCCGGCGGCCGGACCCTTCCGCTCCGCTTCCGCCGACGCACTCATGGCTCGGCGTGCGGAAGGCTGCGGTCGGGGCGTCATCCCGCCGTCACCCGGCGGCCGGATGGCGCAAATCGGTCGACGCCAGGGCGAAGACGAGCAGTTCGTCACCCCCCCCAGCGCCGTCGGGACGCCCTTGAGCCGGTGGAGCAGCCGGCCGAGTCCCGGCCAGCCGGAATCCCAACTTCTCCGGCACCCGCCGGCTGGCGGCGTTGGCCGGGTGGATGTGCATCACGACTTCGACGAAACCCGCGCCGCCGAGGGCGGCACGAACGAGCGCGCCCGCGGCCTCGGTGGCGAACCCCTGCCGCTCCTGGCTCCGCCGGATCCAGTAGCCCACCTCGATCCGGCCCGGCCCCACGCGATCGTGAAGGCCCGCGCCGCCCACCAGCGTGGCGTCGTCGCGGCGGCGCACAGCGTAGATCAGGTTCTCGCCCGCCTCGCGCTGCCGGATCCAGGTGGCAACCAGCGCGACCGCGTCGGCGTGGGTTGGGACGCTGGCGGGCGCCCACGGCACCCACGGGCGCAGCGTGTCCACGCTCTCGGCGACGGCCTCGCGCACCTCCTCGGCGCCGGCGGGCGTCCACGGTTCGAGGATGAGGCGCGGCGTCTCGATGCGCCCGGGCAGCCGGGCCAGCGCGCGGTCAGCCGGCTCCACGCCGGGCCATCACCGCCGCCACGAGCGTACCGGCGGCCACGAACAACCATCCCACCGCCGGGATGACGACGTAGGCGAACGCTCCCTTGTTGGAGAATGGCCGCACCGAGTCCAGGGCGAACGCGAGGGTGGTGACGATGGCGAGGGAAACGGCCACCGCGTCGGTCACGTGGCGGCTCGCCTCCGGCCATTGCCGCGCCGCGTGTCGAGAGAGCGCCGCGCCGCCGAACGGGGCCGCCACCCATAGCACGAAGAGCGCGGTGAGCACCCAGTCCGGATTCGCGCGCCCGTTGTAGAGCGTGAATGCGATGGCCGCCACGGCGCCCGCCAGCAGTGCGCGGGCGGCCGCGCGGCCGTCGCGTGGCGGCGCAGGACGGGCGTCAGGCGTTTCCATATTGCTCTCCGCTCAGGTACTTCATCCCGGTGTCGCACGCG
>JAYEKC010000175.1:0-3829 GCA_034716715.1 Gemmatimonadota bacterium
TTCCTCCCGCGGCTCGTGCGGGCGGACGTGAGCGTGACGCAGGACCTGTCGCGGATGGTGCGTGGCAAGCGCAACTCGTTCCAGGCCCGTCTCGACATCCTGAACTTCACGAACATGATCAACAACAACTGGGGCGTGAGCGACCGGTTCGTGACAAACACTCCGCTCATCGCCCGCGGGGCGGATGCGAGCGGTGCCCTGCTGTATCGCCTCCGCAACATCGGCAGCTCGCTGCTCCCGGCGCAGACGTTCCAGCGCAACGCCGGGTTGTCCGACGTGTACCGCATGCAGCTGAGCTTCCGCTACAACTTCAACTAGTAGACAGTAGACAGTAGACAGTAGACAGAGGGGGGTTCGGGAAGGTTCCGGCCCCCCTCTGGCTTTGCCTTCCCGGCGATGGTGGTGCCGCGAGTTTGGCCGTCGCGCAAGGGCGGCGCACGGGCGAACGTGACGGCATGCACCTCTACCAGCGCCTCGACGTGTGGCGTCGCGCCCACGTCCTCGCCGTCGCGGCCTTCCAGCATGTGGCCACCGCGCCCTCGCCCGCCGGCCGCGACCTGGCGGCGCAGCTCCGGCGCGCACTCCTGTCGATCGTCGCGAACATCGCCGAGGGCGCCGGGTCGGCCACGGCCGCGACCTTCGCGCGATACCTCGGCATCGCCGAGGCGTCGGCCCACGAGGCGGAAGCGCTCGTCCTGGTTGCCCGCGACGCGGGCCTCATGGCGCCGGCGGTGGCGGATCCGCAGATGGATGAACTGCGGCAACTGCGCGCCATGCTCGCCGCCCTGCGGCGCCGCGCGGGGGCCGGGAAGCGCACACGCACAACGCCGCCTCCACCGGCCCCCTAGTTCTTCTGTCTCTGTCTCTGTCTACTGTCTACTGTCTACTGTCTACTGTCTACTGTCTACTGTCTACTGTCTACTCAGAAGATCGACAGCTTGATGAACTTCCGCGGGTTCTTCTGGAACTCCGTGAGCAATGAGTCCATCCGCTGCATCAGCGACCGCAGGTCCGTGTACGCGCCGGGATCGTTCAGCAGCTTCGCCGCCGTGCCGCCGCCGCTCGTGGTCTTGTCCAGGAGCGCGTCCACGCGCGACGACGTGGCGCGGAACGCGCGCGTCAGCGAGTCCACCGCGAGGCCCGCGCCCCGGAGCGACCGGAGCGTCGAGTCGATCTGCGCCGAGTCCACCGCGCTCGCCACCCGGCGCAATGACGCCTCCGTCTTCTTCAACTCCTCGTTCTGCTCGGCCGCCGCCTTCTCGATCGCGGCGAACATCGAGCTGGCGCGCTGGATGGTGGTGCGGATCTCCGCCAGCCCGTTCTCGTCCACGAGCTGCTTCCGCAGCGCGCCCGTCAGGGCGGTGAGGTGGCCGGCGAGCGTGTCGATGCGCGTGAGCACGTCGCCCACGCTCGGCGACGCGCGGCCCGGCGGGATCGTGTCGCCCACGGCGAAGTTGTCGGGCGAGGGGAGCGACGGCTTGAGCGCGACGAGCATGTCGCCGAAGAACCCGTTCGGCTCGATCGTCGCCCGGGTGCCCATCGGCACCTTGTACTCGTTCCGCACGCGGAGCGTGACCACCAGCATGCCGTCGCGCTGCAGGGCGACGTTGTCCACGTACCCCACGTTGACACCGGCGAGGAGGACGGGCTGGCCCTGCTTGAGGCCCGCGCCCCAGACAAACTTCGCGTACAGGGGGTAGCCCGGCGCGAGGCCGCCGCGGGCCAGCCAGAGCGCGCCGATGAAGCCGAGCACGAGGGCCACCGTGGCGAAGATGCCGACCAGGACTTCGTCGCGACGTTTCATTATTGCAAATATGGGGCGAGGAGGAACGCCGTGGCGGCGTCGAGGATCAGGATCCAGATGGACGAGATCACCACCGCCTTGGCCGTGGACTTGCCGACGCCCTCGGCGCCGGCCTCGGTGACGTAGCCCTCGTACGTGCAGAGGTAGGCGATGGCCGCGCCGAACAGCGTCGCCTTGATGAGGCTGTACGTCACCTGGAAGTGGTCGTAGCCCAGCCGCACGCCGTCGATGAATTGCGAGGGCTGGAGGCCGGCGACGAACACGGCCGCCAGCCCGCCCGACACCACGCCGATGAAGTCCGCGGTGAGGGTGAGCAGCGGGAGCATCAGGATGGCGGCGATGAGGCGGGGCACCACGAGGTACGCCACGGGGTCGTACGCGAGCGTTTCGAGGGCGTCGATCTGCTCCGTCACGCGCATCGTCCCGATCTCGGCCGTCATCTTCGCGCCGATGCGCCCCGCCATCACCAGGCCGGTGAGCAGCGGGCCGGTCTCGAGGATGGTGATCTGGCGGGACGAGAGGCCCACGATCGAGAGCTGGATGCCGGGGAAGAGCTGGTAGCGGACCTGGATCGCGATCACCGCGCCGATGAACGCTGCCACCATCGCCACCAGCGGGACGGAGTCGACGCCGATCGCGCGCATCTGCTTCATGATCAGCGGCAGGTAGGTCCGCGGCTCGCCGAGCGCGCGGCGCAGGTCGCGCAGGAACAGCACGCGCGCACCGAACCCGCCGAAGAAGCCCAGTGTGGCCTGGCTCATCCGGCGGAAGAACTGGATGGGCGCCCGCTGGACGATCGGGAACGAGTGGGTGTGGCGGTGGCCGTGGCCGCCGGTGGTCACGTGCGCACCTTCGCGAGCAGGACGGCGCCGAGGCTCCCGAACACGGCGCAGGGGATCCAGGCCGCGAGCTCGGGCAGCACGAGCCCCTTCTCGCCCACGGCGAGCGTCAGCTGCACGAGCATCAGGAACACGACGGTGGTCGCGAGGCTGATGCCCACACCCAGCGCGGCGCCGCCCCGCTGCGTGCTGGTGGCCAGCGGTGCCCCGAACAGCATGATGATCACGCACGTCGCCGGGATGGCCAGCTTCAGCATCCGCGCCGTGCGGAACTTGTTCACGTCGGTGCCCGACCGCTCCATCTGGCGGATGAACACGCCGAGGTCGTGGAAGCCCATCTCCTCGGGCGCCCGCGGGTCGGCCATCAGCACGCGCGGCGATTCGCGGAAGTGGGCGTCGCGCAGCGAATCGAACGCGATGGTGAACGTGGTGGAGTCCCCGGGCATGAGGTGCATGACGCCCTGCTTGAGCGTCCACGCGCCCGACGAGTGGCGGGCGTTGCGGGCGTAGATGACATACGAGGGATACGCCGGCCCGGTTCCACGCCGGTCGATCTCCACGTCGTCCATGGTGCCCTGCACGGCGTCGGCCTGGCCGATCTTGTACACCCGGGCGTCCTCGCTGGCGAACGTGAAGCTCGCGCGGAAGTCCATGTTCCGCGACTTCCGTTCCTGCAGCAGCTGGTCGCGCATCCGGTTGGCGTCGGGCATCACGGCCGCCAGCGCGAGGCCGAGGCCCGTGGACGCGAGCGCGCCGAATGCGATGGGCACGATGAACCGGTGGAAGCTGATGCCGCTCGCCTTGGCCGCGGTGATCTCGGAATGCCTGGTGAACCCGCCGATGGAAAACACCGTGGCGAAGAGTACCGCGGCGGGCAGCACGAGGAACATCGTCTCGGGCACGCCGAACACGTACGCCTTCACGATGTCGAGCGGTGGCAGCTCGCGCTGCAGGTACTTGCCGAGGTTCTCCGTGACGTCGAGGACGATCACGAGCACCGGGAAGCCCACAGCGGCCGCGGCAAAGATGCCGAGGAACTCGCGAAGGACGTACCGATCCAGCGGGTGGAGGCGGACGCGCACGGGGGTCAGGTGCGGGGAGCGGGGTACGGCTGCCGGCGGAAGCGCTCGCGGATCCGCGCGAGGCGGTCCGACAGCTCGCTGCCGCGGTGCGTGGTGCCCTCCGT
>JAYEKC010000176.1:0-3821 GCA_034716715.1 Gemmatimonadota bacterium
GCGGACGCCGGTGGTCGTGATCGCGCTGTCCATCGCCTCGTTCACGTACGGTGCCCTGCTGGGCGGCTTCTTCCTCGGCATCTTCGTGCGGCGCGCGCGCCAGCGCGACGCCCTCACCGGGATGACGGTGGGGCTCGTCGCGATGGCGCTCGTGGTGTTCGCCAAGCTCATCGGCGGGGCCGTCCCGCCGCTGGCGCCGCTGCTGCACCCCTTCGAGTCCGTCGCGTGGCCGTGGTACGTGCTCATCGGCACGACGGTTACCGTCTTGACCGGCACCATCTCCTCGATGATGATGCAGCCGACTCCTTCCCGAACCCAGGCGTGACCCGACTCGTCGTTGGCGTTGATGGTGGTGGCAGCAAGACCTCGGTGGTCGTGGCCGGCCTCCGCGGGCCCGATCTCGCGTCCCTCGTGGGCAGTCCCAGCGCCGTGCGTCCGGGCGAGGCGGGCCGGTCGGCGGACACGATCGCGCGCCTCGTGGCCGAGGCGCTGGAATCCTGCGGCCACGCCGACGAGCGTCCGGCGGCCGTGTGCGTGGGCGTGGCGGGCGTTGGCCGGGACGCCGAGTTTGCGGCGTTCTTCAGCGAGATGCAGGATCGCGACCTCGCCGACGAACTGGTCGTGCTCCCGGACGCCGTGGTGGCCCTCGAGGACGCCTTTGGCGACGACGCGGGCATCCTGCTCATCGCCGGCACCGGCTCGGTGTGCTACGGGCGCGGGCCCACGGGAAAGCTGGCCCGGTGCGGCGGGTGGGGGTTCTTCTGCGGCGATGAGGGCAGCGGCGCGTGGATCGGGCGACGGGCCCTCAGCGTCGTCACGGCGTCGGCGGACGGGCGCGAGCCGGAGACCGCCCTCGTCGGCGCCCTGCTCAACGCGCTCAGCCTCGCCAAGGTCGAGGAACTCGTGGCGTGGGGCGCCGGCGCGACGGTGCAGCAGCTCGCGCAAGTGGCCCCAATCGTCGTGTCCGTCGCCGCGACCGGCGACCTCCGCGCCAATTCGATCCTCACGATTGCCGCGGAGGAGCTGGTGCTCCACGTGCGTACGTTGGCGCGCGACCTCTTCACCGACGAGCGCGCCGCCGTGCCGGTGGCGTTCGCGGGCGGCCTGATGCAACCGGCGGCGTTCCTGCGGAAGCTCGTCGAGCACCGACTCAAGAGCGCCGTGCCCGGCGCGGTGATCCGCCACGAGGCCGTCGTGCCCGTGCGCGGCGCCGTGCGCGTGGCGCGCCGCTCCGCCTCGGAGGGATGATCGTGGCGGCGATTCGGGTGATTGGCGTTCCCATGGACCTTGGCACCACCCGCCGCGGCGTGGACATGGGTCCCTTCGCCGTGCGGTACGCCGACGTGCGCGAACGGCTCGAGCGCCTTGGCCACACGGTGGAGGACGGCGGCAACGTCGCGGTTCCCTTCCGCGAGGATGCCGCGCACGGCGCGCAGCGCGGCGCGCGGTACCTGGGGGCGATCACGGACGTGTGCCGCGACGTCGCCGCACAGACCCGCGACGCGATGGCGGCGGGCCGTACGCCGCTGGTCCTGGGCGGCGACCACTCGCTGTCGGCCGGGTCGATTGCGGGCGCGGCTGCGCACGTCGCGTCGCAGGGGGGACGGCTCGGCGTGATCTGGATCGACGCGCACGCCGACCTGAACACGCCGGCCTCGTCGCGGTCCGGCAACGTGCACGGCATGCCCCTGGCGCACCTGCTCGGCCATGGCGACGCGCCGCTCGCCGGCCTCGGCGCGGCCGGCGCCCCGGCCCTTCGCGCCGGCGACGTCGCCCTGATGGGCGTGCGCGACCTCGACGACGCCGAGCGCGAGCACATCGCCCAGTGGGCGATTCCGACGTATACGATGCGGGCGCTCGACGAGCGCGGCGTGCGCGCCGTGATGGCGGAAGCCATCGCCTCCGTTTCGCGCGACACGACCGCCATCTGGGCGTCGCTCGACCTCGACGTGATTGACCCGGCCCATGCCCCGGGGGTCGGCACGCCGGTGCCGGGCGGGATGACGTACCGCGAGGCGCACCTCGCGATGGAACTCCTCGCCGACAGCGGCCGCCTCGCCGGCCTCGACGTCGTCGAGGTGAATCCCGTCCTCGACGTGCAGAACCGGACCGCCGAGCTGGCCGTCCAGCTCACGCTCAGCGCGTTCGGCAAGCGCATCGTCTGAGGCGATGGCCCGCAAGCGCCGCAGCGCACGCACGCAGTACCGGGCGCCGGACTTCACCTCGGCGCGCCTCGCAGCCGCCCCACCGGCGCAAACGGTGAAGGCCGCGCAGGACGGCGTGCTGCCCGACGGGTTCTTCGCGACGACGAACCTTCCGACGTACGTGAAGAACCCGGACGGTTCGTGGGTGATGCCGCGCGAGCCGCGGATGGACGGATGCCTCGTGCGCGACCCCAGAGGGGCGTGGGTCGTGCGCGAGGGACGCCGGGTGAAGCGCGGCGACGAGGTGGTGGTGGGCCTCCGCGAGGACGGGAGCGAGGGCGTACTCGTGCACTCCACCGGGTTCGCCGCGGCGGTGGGCGCTGCGGGCGACTTCCACTTCATGCAGAGCCAGGTGTCCCGCGAGAAGCCGATCGACTACGCGGCGCTGGCGGAGATGCTCGTCGAGGAGAAGCGCCGCAGCGGGTACATCGTGTGGGTGACCGGCCCCGCCCTCGTCCACTCGCGCGCGCGCGACAACTATGGTATGGTTCGTGCGCAACGGGTTCGTGCAGGCGCTCCTCGCCGGCAACGCCGTCGCCGTGCACGACATCGAGGCGGCCGTGGTGGGCACCACGCTCGGCATGACGGCCACCGGCGCGCCCACGGAGGGCGGCCACTCGGCGCACATGCGCGCGATCAACGCGGTGCGCCGCGCCGGGTCCATCGCCGCGGCCGTGACGGCCGGCATCATCGACAACGGCATCATGCACGCGTGCGTGGTGGAGGGCGTGCCGTTCGTGCTGGGCGGCTCGATCCGCGACGACGGCCCCCTCCCGGATGTCATCACCGACGTGATCGCCGCACAGGACGCGATGCGCGCCCACTGCGTCCGCGCGACCATGGCGGTGATGCTCGCCACGGCGCTGCACTCCATCGCCGTGGGCAACATGCTCCCCGCGTACTACGAGGATCCGGAGCGCGGGCTCTGCGAACTGCCCACGATCTCCGTGGACGCGTCGGAGTTCCTCGTGAGCAAGTTGAAGGACCGGGGCACGCACCAGGCCGTGGGCGTGGTCACCAACGCGCAGGACTTCATGAGCATCCTGCGCGCCGCCGTCGAGGACGCGATCCGGCGCTAGCCGACGGTCCTGCCAGGCCTAGGGCACGGTGACCTTGGGCGCGACGTACGTCGCCCGCAGCGCCTCCTGGTACTCGGCGAACAGGCCCTTGATGGTGTCGAACTCGCGCTTGACCGCGGCCCGGTACTCCGGCCGGGTGGCGAAGTCGAACAGCACGCTCGCCATCGCCTGCGCGTCCGTGACGAACCCCGCGTGGCCCACGGTGGTGAGCGCGTCGGCCTCCATCTCGTACGTGTGGTTCGGCGCGTTCGACGACTTGGCGGAGAAGCCAAGGCCGGGGATGTCGCTCGACACGCTGCCCGTCTCCTCGTAGCCCTGCGGCTTGCCCGGCTCCGGGGCGATGCCCGTGGCGCCGTACATTTTCATGTAGGCGAAGCCGACCTCGGCCAGCGTGCTCACGGCGATGCCGTCGCGGTCCTTGCCGTAGTGGTCGATCACGACGCGCGTCCCGGTGGCCAGCGCGGCCGCCCGCGCCGCGTTGTCGACCATCTCGGTGATCTGCTCGAGGTACACGGCGTCCGGGTAGCGGATGTAGAAG
>JAYEKC010000177.1:0-3814 GCA_034716715.1 Gemmatimonadota bacterium
CCACGGGGGTTACTCGTGGGCGTAGGTTGCAAATGAAAGGTCCGTTGGTCGCCGTGAGGCGACAATCGCAGCCTGCAGCGTGGAAGGTGCCAATGTCTCGAGTGCTCGTCATAGATGATGACACGAAAGTCTCCGGCATCGTCCGCCGGGGGCTGGCGCTCGAAGGGCATACGGTTGACGTCGCTGCAACCGGACCGGAGGGACTGACGATCGCGCGCGACCACGCGCCGGACGTCGCCATTGTCGACGTCATGCTGCCGGGGATCGACGGATACGAGGTCCTTCGGCGGCTCCGGAACTCGTTCGAGACGCTCCCGATCCTGATGCTCACTGCCCTGGACGCACCGGCAGATCAGGTGAAGGGACTCGAGGGAGGTGCCGATGACTACCTGGTCAAGCCATTCTCGCTCCCGGTGCTCGCGGCTCGCGTCAAGGCGTTGCTCCGACGGACGGCGATGGAACACCCGGAAGTGCTGCGATTCGACGATCTGTCGCTAGACACCGGCACTCGGCTGGCGGCGCGGGGCAATCGCGAGATCGTGTTGACGTCCACGGAATACGAGGTGCTGCGCCAGTTCCTGCTGCACCCGCGTCGCGTGCTGCCGAAGCATTTCCTCATGGACCGCGTGTGGGGCTATTCCATGGAGGGGAGTTCGAACGTCCTCGAGGTCTATGTGAAGCAGCTCCGGCAGAAGCTGGAACAGGACGGCTCGCCTCGCCTGATCCACACGTTCCGCGGAGTGGGCTACGCGTTGCGGTCCGAAACGTCGTGACCATCCGCTGGCGGCTGGCGCTCTGGTACGGCGCGCTGGCCGCCGCGGTCGTCGCCGCGGTGTGCGGCTACAGTTATTACGTCTTTCGCTCCTCGCAGGAAGAGGAACTGGACGCGATGCTGGCGAGCACGGTGGAGCACGTGGCGGACGAGTTGGCGTCCGCTGGCGGCGACGCTCAGCGGCAGCGCGTCCTCGACGCGTCGCTGCAGCTTGGCGCGGCGACGCGGCTGTATGATCAACAGGGAGCGTTGCTGGCCGCAAGCGCCAGCGTCCCCGGCATTCCTCGCGTCGCTCCGCTGGCCGTGCTGAGGGCGAACGCGACCCCGGCGGCACCGGACGATCACCTGCGAACGGACGTTCACAATCCGCGATCGGTTCACGGCGCGTTCGTCACTCTCGGCGACTCGGCGCGGTGGCGCGCGTTCGTCGCTCCGCTCGACAGCCCACCGGGCTACCTGGCGACCCTGCTGCCGCGTTCCCGTGTGGACAAGGCTGTGGCCACCTTCGGGTGGTACATGATTGCGATGCTGGTTGCGGGGGCGAGCGCGGCGGTCGTGATGGGATGGTTGATCGCTGGGCGCGCTTTGCGCCCCATCGCCGGCCTGTCACAGGCCGCGACGGAGATCGCACGCACTCGCGCGTTCGGGCGCCGGCTGCCCCCAGGGAGCGAGCGCGACGAACTCGGGCGCCTCAGCACCACGTTCAACCTGATGCTGGGCAGCCTCGAGTCGGCCTATAACGCGCAGGCATCGTTCGTTGCAGACGCGTCGCATGAACTCCGCGCGCCGCTGACGGCCATCCAGGGCAGCATCGACATCGCGCGCGATCCGCGTTTGGGGGACGCGGGCGTCCGCGATCGCGCGCTCGGCGACGCGTCCGGTGAAGCGTCGCGCATGGCCAGGCTCTTGGCCGACCTGCTGGCGCTGGCCCGCGCCGACGCCGGAATGGCGCTCGCGTCCAATCCGGTGGAACTCGACCGGGTTGTCATGGACGTGCTCGGCGAGGCGCGTCACCTGATACACGGCCAGCACCTGGTCTTGGGCAACGTCACGCCGTCCACGGTGTGGGGTGATCGCGAGCGACTTCGCCAGCTTGCCCTGATCCTCGTGGACAACGCCATTCGATACACGCCATCCGGCGGTCGCATCACCGTCTCTGTCGGGCAGCGCGACGATGCCATCGTCCTCACCGTGTCCGACTCCGGCATCGGCATCGCGACCGCCGACCTGCCCCGGATCTTTGACCGGTTCTTTCGCGCCCAGCTCGCTCGGGCCCACGACCCGGGCGGAACGGGCCTGGGGCTCGCGATCGGGCGCTGGATCGCCGACCTGCACGGCGCGACGATCGCGGTCGAGAGTCGCCCCGGCGAAGGCACGACGTTCGCCGTTTCCTTCGCGCGGCGCCCCGCGCCTGCGCCTATTTAGCCAGCAGGCGCGCAATCCCCTGATCCGGCGTCAGGTCACCGGCCATCGGAACGAAGTCGGACGAGGCCGCATCCGTCCGGATCCTGATCCGGCGGACGAAGAGGACGGTGGCGTCGAAGTGCAGCTGGAGGGTCGTAATCGCCCATCGGTCGCCGGCTACGTTCCCCTGGCCGATGACGGCGTGACCACCCCGGTCCAGGCGCCCCAGCCAGCCCCAGCCGAAGCTGACGTCTCGCTCCAGCGTGGCGTCGATGCGGGCCACGCGACGGGCGGCAGAGTCGATGACCAGCGTGCCCTCAAGGCCAGCGAGCACGGCCGTTTCGCGCGACGGTGCCACGAAGCCGGCCCGGGGCCGGAACCCAAGGCGAATGCCCACGCGACCGGCGGATTCCGCCTCGCGACCGGCCGGCGTGAACTCGAAGGCGTCCGGCATGGCTGCCATGATGCGGCGAACGCGCTCTTCATCCCGGTAAAGACTCGAAGCAAGCGCTCGCAGCGCGGCACTGTCGCTCCGCAGGGCCTCAAGCCGGTCAGTCTCCTCGCGCTGCCGCTTCGGCGCCAAATCCGCCCCGTCAATCTGGACGAGCCGGCCAATCGTCCAGTCGCGCGTCTCGATGATGTCCCGGGTCTCCGCGCCCTGCGGAGAGGACGAGGTCCGCCGGTACATGACATGTCCGCCGGCGTTCGCGGCGGTCACCTCGCGGGTGATCGTCTCGCGCACCAACGCCATCACCGCGCTGTCGCGCCCAGGCGTGTCCGGCGCGACCTCCATACCCGCCGGCTCACCGGCAGGCGGACGCAATGGCAGCCCCCCGGCACCGACGGTCATGCCGAGGACCAGATACCGTGCTGTGAACCTCACACGCTACGCACCCGGCGCCACACCCGATTGTAGATCGGCGTGAACACCAGCCCGACGTACGCGCCCCAAAGGAAGCTTTCGGCCGCGCCAAGAAGGAAGCTCGGCCAGGAGAGCCACCGGAACGCGGGGAGCGCTGCCTCGAGCAGACGGTGCATGTGCAACGCCTCAGGTGTCACGAGCCCGTAGAGCACACAGAGTACGAAGCTCACCGTGGCAAAGATTCCCAGCGACCAGGTGACAACCTTGGTGTCAAGCATTGGCGCTTCCGCGTTCGCCGGCGCCGGCGCCGTGCTCCTTCGGCGCAGGCCGCCCGCCATGACAACCGTGGCCTCCGCCGCCGCCGTGCCCGCCACCGTGCCCGCCACCGTGCCCGCCACCGTGCCCGCCGTGCCCGCCGTGCCCGCCGTGGCCCATGTGGCTCATATGCATCCACACGAACGCGACAAGAATGAGCACAAACACCCAGTTTTCACTCAGCCATTGCACGCGTCGTCCCTCCATTTAAGTGTCATGCTCAGCAGCCACTCCGGGCCGTGAGCCAGCGGCCAGCGTGGCGACAATCACACGTCCGCGGTCGCGGCGACCGTCGCCGTCGCGCCGTCGCGGATCCGATAGAGTTCCTCGAGCGGCAACACGGCGATGACGCCGTCGCCGGGGCTGCCCGTTCGTGCCGCACGCATGATGGCCTCGCACACGACGTCAACACGCTCAGCTCTCAGGAACATTTCAATGCGCATGTGCTCCGACAGCCAGTC
>JAYEKC010000178.1:0-3808 GCA_034716715.1 Gemmatimonadota bacterium
CGTTCGTCGTGTACAGCTGCCACGACGGCCCGGGGGCATACGCCGTACGGATGGACCCGGGGAGGTGATCGGCTGCGGCGCTCCTGAGGTTGGTTCCGGCAAGCATGCGGTAGACGGGCAGGTCGGCCGGAAGGGGGCCGTACGACGCCCCCGGGGGATACATGATGAGCCCCGCGTAGGTGTGGTAGCTGACGGAGGTCACCGGCGGGTGCGCAGCGAGGAAGGCCTCGATGGCGCGCGTCTCCACCTCCGACGCCGGCGACGGACCGCGGTAGATGTCCGAGTCGGGAATCGGTGAGGAGCCCTCGTTGTCGAAACCCCAATTCACCGAATGATTGCGGTTCATGTCCACGCCCACCGCGGCGCCCTGCGGCGAGCGCGTCTTTCGCCACAGGCGGTCGGTCGTGAACGTGTACTGGTAGCCGTCGGGATTGGCGACGGGCACGATCCAGATGTCGCGGGCCAGGACGAGGGAGTCGCGCCGTGCGTCCGTGCCGGGCGGCGCCGCCAGCCAGGCCACGAGGCGCAGGGCCATCTCCGTTGCGGCCCACTCGCGCGCATGGTAGGTGGCGAGGAACAGCACGTTGGGGCGCTGCGGGCTGTCGCCGCGTGGGCCGACCTTCACCGCGAGGATGGGCCGGCCCTCGTACGACCGCCCGATCGTGTCAACGGACACGCGCGGGTTGGCGGCGACGATGGAATCAGCCCAGCGCCGGATGCCGCGCGCGGCATCGTCGAACGGCCGGTACACGACGGGTGCCGCCTGCGCGCCGGCGAGCGCCGACGCGCGCGCGGTGGCCATGGCGGTGGCGGCGAACCCGAGGGCGCCGAGCCGGAGGCGTTCGCCCGGGGAGGCGACGACGAGCACGTCGCCACGCTCCGCGCCCACGACGTCGAACCCGGCCCGGAGCAGCGAGTCGGGCGATGCGCCCGTGACCCGCAGCGTGACGTGCTGCGCCGCCGCGGGCGCGGCGTGCAGGGCCGCGAGCGCGGCCAGCACGAACGGCAGGCCCAGCCGCAGCGGGCCGCGGCGGGCGGGCGGCGCGACGTCGTCGATCCGGAGCCAGAAGGTGTCGGCCGCGTCGAACACGCGCTGCACCGCCGCGCACCACGCGTTCCACGTTTCCGCGGGCACGGCCGGCGCGGCGGCCTTCACCTCACGGGCGCGTGCGTCGAGGGCGCCCAGCGCGGCCAGCGCCGGGGCCGCCGCTTCCTCGAGCCGCGCGGCCAACGCCCGGCCGGTCGGCGCGTCGCCGGCGGATCGTTCGCCGGCGATCGCCGCGACCGCGTCGAGCAGGGCGCGCCGGAGGCGCTCGGCGTCGAACGCCGCGGCCCGTGATTCCGGCGCCTGGACGCGCATCGCCGACCGGCGCGCGGTGAGCAGCGGTCCGAAGACGAGGTTGTGCGACGGCGCCTGCAGCCCCGCGACGGAGGCGAAGCCGCGCAGCGACCGCGTGAACTCCGGCAGGGCGTAGCGCGCCGGCTCGCCGCCCCTCCCCGGGGCGTCGTCAGCCACGGAGGATCGCGTCCATCGCCGCGGCGGTGTTGCCGAGGTGGCCGAAGACCACGTGCGCGCCGCACGCGCGGAGCGCATCCTGCGTGAAGCTCCCCGTCGCCACGGCGATCGCGCGCGCGCCAATCGCGTGGGCGCACGCGACGTCGGCCGGCGTGTCGCCGATGACGACGCACGACGCGGCATCCACCTCGCGGCCGAGGAACGTCGCCGCGCGCTCGCGCGCGAGGGCGGCGAGGGCGGGCCGGTGTTCGTGGTCGCTACCGAACGCCCCGATCACGAACTGGCCGGGGTCCACCCCGACGGCCCGCAGCTTCCACTCCGCACCGCGCGAGAGGTTGCCGGTGAGGAGCCCGAGCACCACCTGCTCGTGGGCGTGACACGCGGCCAGCAGTTCGTGCACGCCCGGCAACAGCGCGGGCCGTTCCGTCGCCCCGCCGTCGAGCTCGCGCTCGAGGTGCGCGAGGTACCGCTCGAGGATGGCCGGCAGCGCGGCGTCCACCTCGGCGTCGCTGAAGCCCGACCCGCGCATCGCCTCGCGCACGATCTGGCCGTCGGTCTTGCCGGCATAGTGCAGCCCGCCCGGCCCGGACGTCCCGGTGAGCTCGCGCAGGGCGCGCTGCATGGCCCGGCTGCCGGCGCCGTGCGCGAGCAGGATCGTGCCGTCGATGTCGAAGAGGGCGATCCTCATTCGCCATGCGCCGGTTCGGCGTGGGTCTCGCGCGTGAGCAGCAGGCCGCCGAGGACGGCAGTGGCGCCGCCGAGCTGCCACGCAGTGGGGCGCTCGCCGAGCATCGGCCACGCCGCGAGCAGCGCGATGCCGGGCTGCAGCTGGGCGAACATCGAGGTGCGGGTGGATCCGATCACGCGCACGCCGCGGTACCAGAAGAGGTAGGCGAGGCCGATGGCGCCGACGCCGGAGTAGAGGATCGCACCCCAGGTGACGGGCTCGATGGCCGCGAAGTTCGTCCGCGCCAGCGCCGGCGATGCGACGAGGATGATCGGCAGGGTACCGCCAAGAAGGGTCCAGCCGGCGATGTGCAGGCCCTCGATGCGCTGCGTGTACGGCCGGAGGAACGTGGTGTAGAACGCCCACGCCGCGACCGACACGAGGATGAGAAGATCGCCCACCACGTGCTGGCTCCCCCCGGCCTCGTGCTGTGACGAGCCGAGGACGACGATCGCGATGCCGGCGAACGACAGCAGGATGCCCGACACGGCGCGTCGCGTGATCCGTTCCACGCCGTACGCGCGACCGACGATGGCGATGAGCGCCGGGCTCGCGGCCACCACGAGCGCGGCCGTGCCGGCGCGCGTGAGGGCGAGGCCGTTGATGAAGAACCCCTGATACACGCCGTGGCCGAGGACGCCGAGGATCATCAGGCGGCGGATGTCGGCGCGCGACGGCATGGGAACCAGGGCGCAGGCGAGCGAGAGGAGCACCACGGTGCCCACGCTCATCCGGACGGCGTTGTAGGCGATGGGCTCGAGCTTGCTCGTGCCGAACTTCAGGACGGCGAAGTTGAGGCCCCAGATGACCGCCATGGCGACGAGGCCAGCCTCCGTCGCGATCATCGCGCGGCGGGAATCGGTGGAGGCGGCAGGCGGGGTCATGCGGACGGGTGTGGGAGATCCTGCCGGCGCGGACACCGGTGTCCGGAAGATGGCAGGCGTTGAAATTACCGGGGCGGACGCCGGCCCTCAAACTGGCGGGTCGCCGGCGGGGCGCACGGGCCCTAGTTTGGCCGGATGCACGTATCGTTCGCCCTTTTCGCCGACGCCGCCAACCTCTCGCAGGAAGGCAAGCTCAACGTCCTCGGCGTGTTCGACGCACTCCAGATCGGTTCACTTCCGGCGGTGCACCCGCGCGCCACCCTCGTGGTGCGCCTCAAGGCCGACCACGAGGACGTCGGCGTCCACTCGATCGCCTTCGGCTGGGTCGGCCCGCAGGGGGACGAGATCTGGTCGTCGTCCGGAGAGGTGGAAGTCGGCACCCCGCCGCCCGGCGCGGCCGAAGTGGACATCCCCGTCATCGCGGCGATCGACCTGCCGATCCAGGAAGCGGGCACGCACACGATGCGGATCGAGCTCGACGGCGAACTCCGGACGGAACTGTACCTGCACGTCCGGCTCGGCGCGCCGGCCCGCCCCGTCAGCGGGCTGGTGAGCTAGCTGTAGTTGGTGAGGAGGTTGTTCACAGGAGCATAGCCTGAGGTGCAAGCTGGGGTTGTCAAGACACTCAACCGGCAACCCAGCCAGAGGCTCCTGTGAACATCCACAAGAATGCACGACTCA
>JAYEKC010000179.1:0-3797 GCA_034716715.1 Gemmatimonadota bacterium
TCGATCTCCTGCAGCGTGAACCGCGGCACGGTGTCGCCGAGCGTGCGGCCGTTGGTCTGCCACGCGAGGGTGGCCGCGCGGCCGAGGTCGAGGGTGCCGGCGCCCCCGATGCGGCTCGCGAGCGTGCGGCCGAGCGCGGGCTGGCTCGACAGCGACCACGAGGGGTCCGCGAGCGGCACGACGAACGCGCCGTCGGACTCGAACGACTCGAGGTAGGCCTGCCCCGACGACCCGGACTGCGGCAGGCTGGCGGCGAGCTCGGCCTCGAGCCGGAGGCGCGACGGCACCGGCGACTCCCGCCCCGTGAGCCGGCGCGCCGCGCGCGCGAACGCGGGCACGTCCCACGCGTACGACCCGCTCACGCCCGCCACGATCGCCGACTCGTCGGCGTAGCCGAGCTGCGGCCGCGTGAACGACGAGTGCTGCTGCTGGCTGATGGCCACGAAGTTGAGCTCGCCGTGCGCCATCGCGAACTGCGACGCCACGCCAACGATGGTCGTGGGCGTGGTGACGAACAGGGGCGTCTCCTCGAACCGCACGGTCACCTGCCGCGGCCGGCCGAACACCGAATCCGCGCGCAGCATCGTCACGCGGCCCACGTCGTAGTCGATCGAGTAATCCACGTCGCGGCGCAGCACGGTGCCGTCGTCGAGCACGAGCCGCTCCGACCGCGGCCGGAGCTGCGTGGCGCCGAGCGAGAACGACTGGGCGTCGCCGCCGGCCTCCGTCTCGAACGTGAGGTTGAGGCGGTACACCGGCTGCGGCCGCCGCACCGAGTACAGGTCTTCCCCCGGTGTGGTGTAGATGGCGTCGTTCGACGGGTTGGCCGGGTCGCCCACGAGCCCCGCGCGCGCGAACGGCTGCAGCGAGGGCAGGATCACGAACCGCTCCCGCACCACGGACGTGGTGGCCGCGCCCGCGAGCGTCGCCACCGGGTCGCCGCGCCGCGGGAACACGCGCGCCTCGGCGTCGAACAGCGTGGGCGTGCCGAGCCGCGACATGCGGAACTGCTCGAGGTATGTCGCCGCGGTGCCCCCAAGCGGCTTCTCCTGCCCGAACGTCCCGCCCGTGGTGATGGTGAGGCGCACCGACTCCCGGCGCACTTCCTCGCCGCCCACGCGGTAGGCCGCGCGGACCTCGCGGAACGACGCGGGGTCGCCCGGCCGCACGTTGGGATCCCAGAGCAGCGTGGCCCACTGGTCGCGGCCCGGCACGCGGGCGACGTCCGGCGTGCCGCCCGTGGACGCGATCACGGTGTCGCGCCCGCCCACGCGCACGGTGTACGCGACCACGAGGCGGTCCTTGTTGGGGTCGAGCGGCTGGGCGAGCACCACCCAGAGCTGGGACGGGTCCACGTAGTAGTCGACGTTCTCGCGCAGGGGCTCGTACACGGGCCCGGCGCGCGACGACGCGTCGCCGATCAGGCGGAACTGCGGCCCATTCGGGTTGGGCGGCTGCCCACCGATGAGCTGGCGGTAGAGGAACACGCGCACGGGCCGCAGGCTGTCGGGGAGTTGCGCGGCCAGCTGGCCCAGCCGCGGCCCGTCGAGAAGGTCGATGTTGGGATAGCCGGCCAGCTGGCGGGGGTCCACGGTGAAGAAGAAGCGCCGCGCCTCCACCTGGTAGTCGTCGATGGCCAGCGACCCCGCCTGCGCACCTGTGCCGCCCACGGTGAACACCCGGTCGCGCTGGACGATGCCCTTCTGCTCCGCGGCAATGGCCTTCACGCTGAGGCGGCCGAACTGCGCCACGGCCTGGAGGCCGTAGTTCCCCTGCGGAATGCCGCTGGTGATGAACCGGGAGGCGGGGACGTCGAGCGTCACGTTGCCCACGTCCACGCGCCGCAGCCACTCGCCCCGCTGGCCCACGTACGAGAGCGAGATGGTGTTCGACCCGTCGAATTCGCGGCGCGAATCGTAGTTCACGTCGGTGTGGATCCGGTCGGCGATGGTGCCGCCGGTCTGCAGCCCGAACTGGAAGTCGGGGGTGAACTCCCAGCGGGGCACGCACTGCGAGCCGAACACCAGCAGCTGGCTCGCCACGCACCGCTCGTTGTTGGTGCGCTCGTTGCGGAACTCGAACCGGCCGTTGAACCGGAGCCCCAGGTCGCTCCCGGGCCCGAACAGGCGGGCGAAGAGCGAGTCGGCGGACGTGGTGTCGCGGCGCTGGGTGGAATCACGCCGTGCCCGGGCCGTGTCGCCCTGCCGCGCCGCGGCCGCGTTCGCGGACGCGCACACGGCCACGAGGGCGGCGAGCGGGAGGCGGAGGTATCGCACGGCTGGACGCACCCGGGCCCGGGAACGGGGTATCAACTATACTTGAAGCGACCGGCGGGCCCGTGGAATATACGGGCCGTCCGGACCCCTACAACCCTTTGTGCCGTAGGGAGTTCGGCTGCCGGAGCCTTCCCCCGACGATCCGTGAAAATCATCAGCCGCTACGTGCTGCGCGAACACGCCGGGCCGCTCATCTTCGCGATGTCGGCCCTGACGTCGCTGCTGCTGCTGAACTACGTCGCCAAGCAGCTGCCCCAGCTCGTGGGCAAGGGCCTGCCGTGGACGGTGATCGCGGAGTTCGTGCTGCTCGCGATGCCGTTCACGATCGCGATGACGCTGCCGATGGCGGTGCTCGTGGCCACGCTGCACGCGTTCAGCCGGCTGGCCGCCGACAGCGAGATCACGGCGTTCAAGGCCAGCGGGCTGGCGCTGCCGCGGCTGATGCGGCCCGTCGTGGTGGCCGGGCTCGTCCTCTCGATGACGATGGTCTGGTTCAACGACCAGGTGATGCCCGCGGCGAACTTCCAGCTGCAGGGCCTGATGAACGACATTGCGCGGAAGAAGCCGACCTTCGCGCTCAAGCCGCAGATCATCAACGAGGTGGCGCCCGGACGGCTCTTCCTGCGGGCCGGCCATCTCACGGGCGGGTCGAGCGAGCTGAAGGACGTGACGATCTACGACTTCTCGGACGCGTCGCGGCGTCGCACGATCCGCGCCGATTCCGGCACGCTGGCCCTCTCGCCCGACGGCCGCGACCTCCTGCTCACGCTGGAGCACGGTGACGTGGTGGAGCTCAGCCGCACCGAGATGAACCGGCTGCAGCGCGTGTTCTTCACCACCAACAACGTCCGCGTGCGCGGCGTGGGCAACCAGCTCGAGCGCAACGGCTCGGTGGCCGAGAAGAGCGACCGCGAGCGCACCGTGTGCGAACTGCAGGCGCAGCTGCGGAACGCGATCGCCAAGCGCGACAGCGTCGGGGCGGCGCTGCGCAAATTCGACACGGCGGCCGCGGCGCAGTTCAGGGCCGGCGGCACGACGGCCGGCAGCGGCTCCGTCTACTGCCGGTTCGTGAACTGGCTCCGGCCGCGGCAGGCGATCGCCGCCACGCTTCCGGCGCCCGCGCAGCAACCGGCGCCGCCGCAGGCCCAGGCGGTTCCGGCGCCCGCGCGGAAGCCGGCACCGCAGCAGGCCCAGGCGGGTGGCGCGCCGCCCGACAGCGTGGTCGCCCGGCTCAAGCCGGCCCCCACGGTCGTGGCCGACACGCTCATCGCGCCCTCCACCGGCGCGGCGCCGCCACCGCGCACGCCGCCGGACCAGGAGCCCGAGGCTCAGACGCCGCGACCGGTCCTCGTGGAGGGGCTGAAGATCCAGCTCAGCGCCACGCAGGCCATCATCTACGGCAACGAGGTGGAGATCGAGAAGAAGTTCGCGATCGCCACCGCGTGCCTGATCTTCGCGCTCCTCGGCGCGCCCATCGCGTTCCGGTTCCCGCGCGGCGGCGTGGGCCTCACCATCGGCGTG
>JAYEKC010000180.1:0-3789 GCA_034716715.1 Gemmatimonadota bacterium
GCCCCACCCCCTACACATCCCACGGGTGACGCCCGCGCGCCCCGGGCCGCGGCGGCCGCCGCCACGACCGGCGGCGGCCGCCTGAAACTCACCCGCCGAGGTTCTGCTTGAAGAACTTCACCGTCAGGGGCCAGGCCTGCTGCGCCGCCTTGAGGTTGGCCTCGTTCTGGTCCTGCGCGCGCAGGAACCCGTGGCCGGCGCCGTCGAACACGTGGTACGCGTACGACTTGCCGAGGCGCTTCATCGTCGAATCGGCGCCGGGTACCGTGCTCGTGATCCGGGCGTCGTTGCCGCCGTACAGGCCGAGCACGGGCGCCCTGACCGCCTGCATCTGCTCAACCGTCGGCGGCGATCCGTAATACACGACCGACGCCCCGAGCCCCGGGGCGTGCGTGGCGTGGAGGAACGACCGGCCGCCGCCCCAGCAGAATCCCACGATGCCGTACTTCGGCAGGGCAGCGGGAAGCGACATGCCGTACTTCGCGACGGCGTCGATGGCGGCGTTGCCGATCTCCGGCGTGACCTTCGGGATCGCGGCGCGCCCCTCGTCCTGCGCGGGGTCGGCGCGCAAGTCACCGCTGCGGAACATCGTCGTCAGGTCGGGCGCGATGGCGATGAACCCCTCGGCCGCCAGCTGGTCGGCCACGGCACGCGTCCATGCGTTGATGCCCGTGTTCTCGTGGATGGTGATCACCACCGGCGCCTTGTCCCGGCGCTCGGGGTACACGACCCACGCGGAGACGCTGTCGGTGGGGCCGACCTTGACCATGACCCATTCGCCGTGGCGCGGCGACTTGTTGAGCCGATCCATGGCCGTCGAGCCGGCCGCGGGGAGCGTGGCGCTCTGCTGGAAGCCCGGCATCGGTGCGCCGAAGTCGGTTTCGCTCGCCATGGCCACCATGTCGTGCCCGGCGTGCTGGTCGACGGCCTCCGCGGGCCGTACCCGGCCGAACGCGAATCCGATGCCGACTGCCGCCGCAGCCGCTGCGGCGCCTGTGATGATGCGCATGGTGTGCTCCTGGGGGAGAGTCGGATGAAACCTACTCGGCGATGTACTTCCACGCGCCGGTCGCCGAGTCCCGCCGCCATATCGTGAAGAAGGAGTACGGCGCGGGGGGATTCTGCCCCGCCGGCGGGTTGTTCTGGCGAATCACGCCGAAGGTCACGCCCAGGTCGCCGCTCGACGCCACGAGCGCGCCGTCGGCCGACCACGTGAGGGGCTTCGTGTCCGGCCCCTGCCCGCCCGCGACGAGTTCCGCGATCGCGGCGTTGCCGTACACGAAGTCGGGCGCCGATCCGCCGAGGTTCATCGCGTCGGCCCGGCCGGTGGCCTTGAAGGCGTTGCCAAGCCCCACGCGGTTGGCGAGGTCGGAGAACGCCTGCTCCGCGGCAATGAGGCTCGCGCGGTGTGCCGCGACCGCGCGCATGTCCGTCGTGGGCGGCACGAGCCGGTCCGGGAGCGACGGCGGCATGGACTCGCGCAGCACGTCGCCCGGCTGCCTCTGCGCGCGCTTGTACGCCGCCACGCGCCAGCCGTCGAGGCCTTTCACCCAGTACGCGAGGTACTTGCCCGGCACGGTCGAGCTGTCGGGCCGGTGGATGGTCATGAAGCCGAAGGTGAAGCCGTGCCGCCCATCGGCCGAGACGCCGGCGCGCACCGGCGCCCACTCGGCGGTGACGTTCGCGTTGGCCGGGCTCGCACGCAGCGCCGCCACCACCTCGGCGCGGCCGCGCGCGATGCGCCCCTGCGGCGCGGGCATGATCACGTCGTCGGCGAACATCGCGGCCAGGCTCGTGACGAGATCCTCGCGCGCGCCCGCCTGCGAGAAGGCGCGGTCGGAGGCGAGGAGTTCGTTGGCGGCGGCCGCGGGCGACTGGGCGCGCGCTCGCGGGGGCGCGAGCACGGCCGTCAGGACGGCCGCAAGCGCCACCGGTATTGCGCCGCGTCTCGCCGCCGACACCATGCGCCTCCCTGCCATGCTCACCCCTCCCGCCGCGCCGGACCTGCGTGTTGCCCTTGTGGTGCTGCAGCCGCGGAGGCCTGCCGTCAGCGGCCCAGCATCTTCTGGCGCACCGCGTCGAGCCGCCGCCGCACGCTGCCGTCCATCACGGTGTCGCCGATGCGCACGACGACGCCGCCGAGGATGGCCGGGTTCACGTTTGCGTGCGGGACGATCGTCTTGCCGATGGCCTTCGAGAGTTGCGCCGCGATGGCGTCGCGGTCGGCGTCGCCCACGGCGCGGGCGAACGTGAGCCGCGCGTGCACGCGTCCGGCGGCGGCGTCCACGAGGTCGCCGTACGCGGTCGCCACGTCGGGAATGAGCATCTGGCGCCGGTTCGTCACCAGCTTCTGGATGAACCGGATGAAGGTCTTCGGGGCGCGCCCCTCGAGGCCGCGCGCGAGGATGCGGCTCTTGTCGCCGGCGGCGACCTGGGGCGCCTCGAGGAAGCGGCGGAGCGTGACGTCGCCCTCCACCGCGCCCGCCAGGGCGTGGATGAGGCCGCCCCACTCCTCGACGGCCGTGGCCGCGCCCGCGGGGGCCGCGGCGTCGGCCTTGCGGGCCAGCTCGAGGAGGGCCTCGGCGTAGTTCTTCGCGATGGACGCGTCGTGCATCGCGGGCGCCTACTGGATGGTGGTGAGGTACTGCTCGACCAGCTTGCGGTTCTGCTGGTCGTCGAGGTTCTTCTCGATCACCTTGCCGGCGGCCGCGATCGCGAGCCCCACCGCCTCGCGGCGGAGGTCGGCGATGGCGACGGCCTTTTCGGCGTCGATGTCGCGGCGGGCGCGCTCGAGCAGGTCGTGCTGCTGCTTGCGCGTCTCGTCGAGCATCGACGCCTTCATGGCCTCCGACGTGGCGCGACCCTCCGCGATGATCTTCTGCGCCTCGCCGCGGGCGGTGTCGATCTGCGCCTTGTGCTCGGCGAGGAGCTGCGCCGCGGCCTCGCGGTCGCGGCGGGCCTCGTCGATGGCCTGCGTGAGCGCGTCCTCGCGCGCGCGCACGGCCTGCGTGATGGGGCCGAAGGCGAACTTCGAGAGGATGAAGAAGAGCGCCACGAAGACGATCAGCGTCCAGAACATCAGGCCGCCGTCGCTCGAGAGCAGCCCCGGCGCGGCCTCGGCGCCGTGCTCCTGGGCGAACGCCGGTGCAGCGAACGCGGCCACCGCGACGGCGGGAGAAATCAGTCGATGAAATCGCATATGGATCGGATCCGGTTTGATCCGCCTGGTGCCGGTGGCCCCCCGGGGGCCCACCGGCACCAGGTGAATCCGTTGAATCAGCGTGCTAGAACTTGCCGACGATCAGGAATGCCACGACCACGGCGATCAGCGCGACGCCCTCGACGAGCGCGGCGAAGATCAGGCCCTGCGTGCCGACGCGGCCGGCCATCTCGGGCTGCCGGGCCATCGCCTCGACCGCCTTGCCGCCCACGCCGCCGATGCCGATGCCGGCCCCGACGACCGCGATGCCGGCGCCGATCGCGGCGCCCATCATCGCCCACGCGCCGGTGTACGAGCCGTTGAACTCGGACGCGGCCTGGAGAAGCATGGGAAGGAACATTTCGTGTTGCTCCGTTTGGTTCGGTTGGACTGCCTGGTGCTCCGCGGTCGCCGGCCCTCGTTCTCCGGTTCACGCTGCCCGCCATCGGACCCCGGGGTCCAGCGGGCTTCACCGGGCACCCGCCCGGCTACGGAAGAGGCGATTGGAGCGCGTCGCCTCTGTCTACTGTCTACTGTCTACTGTCTACTGTCTACTGTCTACTGTCTACTGTCTACTGTCTACTGTCTAC
>JAYEKC010000181.1:0-3779 GCA_034716715.1 Gemmatimonadota bacterium
GAACGTGGACCGCTACGGCAACACGTCGGCCGGGTCGATCCCGATCGCGCTCGACGAGGCGTTGCGCGCCGGGAAGATCGTCGAGGGCGCGACGGTGCTGTTCGTCGGCTTCGGCGCCGGCTTCACGTGGGGCTCCATGGTGGTGCGGTTCTAGTGCGGCGCCCGTGAGCGCGCTCCTGTTGCTCTTCCCCGGACAAGGATCGCAGAAGCCGGGAATGGGGAAGGACCTGGCCGAGGCCTTCCCCGCGGCGCGTGCGGCCTGGGAGGCCGCCGACGAGGCCCTTGGCACGAGACTCTCCGCCGTCGCCTTCGAGGGCCCGGCGGACGAGTTGACGCTCACGCACAACGCGCAGCCCGCACTGCTCACCCACGGTGCCGCGGTCTGGGCCGTGGTGGGGGAGGCAATCGGCGCGCGCGTCAAGGCCGCCGCCGGGCATTCACTCGGGGAGTTCACGGCGTATCACGCCGCCGGCGCGTTGGCACTGCCGGACGCAGTGCGGCTGGTGCGGCGGCGCGGCGAACTGATGCTCGAAGCGGGCACGGCGCGGCCCGGGGCCATGGCGGCCATCCTGGGCGAGCTCGCCCGGCCCATCGACGAGATCTGCGCCGAGGCATCGTCGGCGGGGACGGTCGTGCCGGCCAACTACAACGCCGTCGAGCAGACCGTCGTCTCCGGCGAGGTGGCCGGCGTGGAGCGCGCGATGGAACTGGCCAAGGCGGCCGGGGCGAAGCGCGCCGTGCGGCTGCACGTCAGCGGCGCGTTCCACTCCCCGCTGATGGCGCCGGCGACGGCCGGCCTCGACGAGGCCCTGCTGCGCCCGGCGTGGTCCGACCCCAGGTGGCCGGTCTTCAGCAACGTGACCACCGCGCCCGTGGTGACCGCCCCGGACGCGCGGGGCCTGCTGCTGCAGCAGCTCACCAGCCCGGTGCGGTGGGTCGAGGTCATTCGTGCGATGGCCACGGCCCACCCCGGCGCGACATTCGTGGAAATGGGCCCGGGCAACGTGCTCACGGGCCTGCTGAAGCGCCTCGCGCCCGACCACCAGGGACGGACGTGCGGCACGGTCACCGAAGTGGAGGCCTTGCTCGCCTCATGACCACCGCGAACGGGGAGGAGCGGGCGTGAAGATCGACCTGACGGGCAAGCGGGCCCTCGTGACCGGCTCCACCCGGGGCATCGGGCGGTCCATCGCCGGGATGCTCGCGGACTGCGGCGCCGACGTGGCCATCGTGGGCCGCGACCAGGCCAAGGCCGACGAGGTCGCGGCGCAGATTCCGCGCGCCAGGGGGTTCCACTGCGACGTTGCCGTGCCCGCCGACGTGGAGCGCCTCGTGGCCGACGTCGAGGCGGCCCTCGGGGGCATCGACTGCCTCGTGAACAACGCCGGCATCACGCGCGACAACCTGATGCTGCGGCTCAAGGACGACGACTGGAACGCGGTGATTGACGCGAACCTCCGGTCGGCGTTCGTCGCCACGCGGGCCGCGAGCCGCGGCATGATGAAGCGCCGGTGGGGCCGCATCGTGAACATCTCGAGCGTGGTGGGCCTGATGGGCAACAAGGGGCAAACCAACTACGCCGCCAGCAAGGCCGGCCTCATCGGGCTGTCAAAGTCAGTGGCGCGCGAGCTCGGGTCGCGGAACATCCTCTGCAACGTGGTGGCTCCGGGATTCATCGCCACGGACATGACCGACGCCATGACCGACGACGCCCGGGCGGCCCTGATCAAGGACATCCCCCTCGAGCGGCTGGGGGCCGCCGCCGACGTGGCGGGCGCCGTGGCGTGGCTCTGCAGCGACCTGGCGGCCTACGTGACCGGCCAGGTGATCGTGGTGGACGGGGGGCTTGCGGCGTAACCGCATCCCCCGTCCGGCAACTATATTTTGAAGCACACCTCCACCCCATCAGCAAACCGAGGTTCACAGCCGTGGCCGACCATTCCGCGAAGGTGAAGGACATCATCGAAAAGGAGCTTGGCGTCGAGCGCGAGAAGCTCACGGACACCGCCAGCTTCATCGAGGATTTGGGCGCCGACAGCCTCGACATTGTGGAACTCGTCATGGAATTCGAGAAGGAGTTCAACATCGACATTCCGGACGAGGACGCCGAGAAGCTCCGCACGGTCGGCGACGCCATCAACTACCTGAACACCAAGATCGGAGCCTGATGCGCCGCCGGGTCGTCGTCACGGGCCTCGGATGCGTGACGCCCGTCGGCAACGACGTGGCGGCCACGTGGCAGGCCCTCCTCGACGGGAAGTCGGGCGGCGCGCCCATCACGCACTTCGACGCGGCGGCGTTCAAGACGCGGTTCGCGTGCGAGGTGAAGGGGTTCGACGCCGCGACGTACATGGATCGCAAGGAGGCGAAGCGGTCCGACCTGTACACGCAGTACGCGCTCGCCGCCGCAGTCCAGGCCATGCAGGACGCGGGGTTCGGCAGCGGCGGCTTCGACCCGCTGCGGACCGGCGTGATCGTGGGCAGCGGCATCGGGGGCATCGGCACCTTCGAGACGCAGCACCGCGTGCTCGTCGGCAGCGGCCCGAACCGCGTGTCGGCATTCTTCGTGCCGATGTTTATCGGCGACATCGCCGCCGGCGTCGTGTCGATGCGGTTCGGCGCCAGGGGGCCCAACTACGCCACCCAATCGGCGTGCGCCACCAGCGCCCACGCGATCGGCACGGCGTACCGCCACATCCAGTACGGCGACGCCGACGTCATGATCGCCGGCGGGTCGGAAGCGGCGGTCACGCCGATGGCCATGGCCGGGTTCGCCAACATGCAGGCCCTCTCCGGCCGCAACGAGTCGCCGGAAACGGCCAGCCGGCCCTTCGACGCGACGCGCGACGGGTTCGTGCTGGGAGAGGGCGCAGGAATCCTCATCCTCGAGGAGCTTGAGCGGGCCCGCGCCCGCGGGGCGCGCATCTACGGCGAGATCGTCGGCTACGGGCTCACGGGCGACGCGTACCACCTCACGGGCCAGCCCGAGAACCATGAGGGGCTCCAGCGGTCGATGCGGGCCGCGCTCGCCGACGCCGGGCTCGCGCCCGCCGACGTGCAGTACGTGAACGCGCACGGCACGAGCACGCCGATGAACGACTCGAACGAGATCCGGGCCATTCGCACGGTGTTCGGCGAGGCGGCGTCCGGCATCAACGTCAGCTCCACCAAGTCGGCCACGGGGCACATGCTGGGCGCCGCGGGCGCGGTGGAAGCCATCTTCTCGATGCTCGCGATGGTGCACGGGGTGATTCCGCCGACGATCAACCTCACGCAGCAGGATCCCGAGTGTGACCTCAACTGCACGGCCAACACGCCGCAGCGCCGGACGGTGACGGCGGCGTTGTCGAACTCGAGCGGGTTCGGCGGGCACAACGCGACCCTCGCCGTCCGGCGCCTGCCGGACTGATGACTCCCGGGCGCGCCACCGCGGCCGCGGGGTCCGCAAGGCGGGAGGCCCCGGCGCTCGATCTGTCCCGCATCCGCGACCGCGCCCTCCGGCCCCTGGCCGACCGCCTCGCGGCGGGCGAACGCCTCACGACCGACGACGCGCTGGCCCTGTTTCGCACCGGCGACGTGACCGCGCTTGGTCACCTCGCCGACGCCGTGAACCGTGCCGCGAACGGCGACGTGGTCACATTCGCCGCGAACCAGCACATCAACCCGACGAACGTCTGTGTGCTCCGGACCACCTGCACCTTCTGCGGCTACGCGCGGCTGCCGAAGGAGGAGGGCGCGTACCGGTACACGCTCGACCAGGTGCTCGCCGAGGCCGCGCA
>JAYEKC010000182.1:0-3773 GCA_034716715.1 Gemmatimonadota bacterium
GGCGTCGCTCGAGTCGGCGCTCACGGAGCGGACGCGGCTGCTGGCCATCGGGGCGGCGTCGAACGCCGTGGGTACGGTGAACGACGTGGCGCGCGCCGCGGCCGCAGCCCACGCCGTCGGCGCGCTCTGCTACGTGGATGCGGTGCACCACGCGCCGCACGCGCTCGTGGACGTGCGCGCGATCGGGTGCGACCTCCTCGTCTGCTCGCCGTACAAGTTCTACGGGCCCCACACCGGCGTGCTCTACGCCCGCCGCGACCTCCTCAACGCCATGGACGTTCCACGGCTCGACCCCGCGCCCAACGAGGATGGCGAGCGGCTGGAAAGCGGCACGCAGAACCACGAGGGCATCGTCGGCGCGGCGGCGGCCGTGGACTTCCTGGCTTCCCTGGGCGACGGCGTGCAGCGCCGCCAGCGCATCGCGTCGGCACACGCGGCCCTGCACGAGCGCGCCAACGCGCTGTTCAAGCGGCTGTGGGAAGGGCTCGGCGCGGTGCCCGGCGTGCGGCGCTACGGGACGCCGCCCGGCCGCCCGCGGACGCCGACCATCGCGTTCACGGTGGCCGGGCGCCCCTCGGCCGACGTGGCGCGCGCGCTCGCCGACCAGGGCGTGTTCGTCTCCCACGGCGACTTCTACGCGAGCACCATCGTCGCCCAGCTCGGCCACGCGGTGGACGGGCTGGTGCGCGCGGGGTGTGCCTGCTACACGACGGCCGACGAGGTGGAGCGGCTCATCGCCGGAGTGGCCGGTCTTGTCGACTGACCGCCGGCACGCCCGGGCGGTGCTCGCAGCGCTGGCCCTGGCCGTGGGCACGGCCGGCTGCGACCGCCCCGCCGCGGCGTCCGACGCCGAGCTGTTGCTCATCACGGCCGACTCCACGTTCTGGCTCACTGCGGAGGCCGGTGGCGTGCGCGCGCGCGGCGTGCCCATGCTCGTCGCCCGCGTGGACGGGCGCTTCAAGGAGCTGTATGTCACCGACGACGACCGTTCCTACTACGACGCCGTCTTCGTGGGCCACCGCTTGTTCGCGCGCGACCTGGTGTCGGGCGACTCGATCGAGCTGCACCGCGACACGACGGTCCTGCGGCTCGCCCGGTCGTACGCCGCGGCCCATCCCGACGAGGAGCCCCTCTCGCCCGACGAACCCGAGAACGACGCCGCCGCCATCCGCGCGACGTCCGACCTTGAGATCCTTGCCACGCATGGGCCGTACCTGTCCTACGAACACCACACCGACGTGGACGCGCGTGGCGAGCGGCTGGCCGAACACCGCCACGCCTACCGTCGCGGCGTGATCGACGTCCGTACCGGGGCCCACGCGTCCCTCGCGTCCCTCTTCGGGCACGCCGCGGCCGACACAATGGTCCGGTCGGCCGACGCCGAGTGGCGCACTGCGCGCGACACGCTGCTCGCGGTGGCTGGCGACCGGCGCGCGAACCGCGTGCGGCGCGCCATCGCGGCGTTCCGGTTCGACCCGATGAGCTTCAGCATCGGGTCGCGCGGGCCGGACCCCGTGGTCACGTTCGCGGTTCCGGCGTCGGGCACCGACCCAGACCTCGAGCCCGTTGCGCTCGGCGCTCGCCCCGTTGACGCGCCCGCCTGGTGGGCGGCGGTCGTGGCCGAGCTGCCCATCGCGCCCGGCGAGGGCGGGACGTGGGTCCGCGGGAGCGACACGCTCGCCGTGCGCGTGGAACGGGGCACCCGTACGTGGTCCGTCGCACTTCGCGTCGGCGCCGACGCCCCCCACGCGGCCGTCCATGTCTCGTCGGCCGTGGAACGGGTGCTGTGGCTCGACGGCACCGTCACCGCCGCAGACCGCGCCGCGCTGACCCGCGCGTTCGCCGAGGCCGCCGACTACGACGGCGAACGGCAGGTCGCCGCCCTCGCCCCTCCCCGCCCCGCACTGCATCTTGCCTCCCATGAGCGATCCGCTTCCCGCCCGTCCCGCCTCCGCCTCCCGCCACGAATCGTCGGCCCTGATGATGCCGCAGGACGAGAACATCCGCGGGCACGTGTTCGGCGGGGCGATCCTCGCGATGCTCGACAAGACGGCGGCAGTCGCGGCCATGCGGCACTGCCGCACCCCGTGCGTCACGGTGTCGGTTGACCGCGTGGACTTTCGCGAGCCGATCATGGTGGGCGAGCTCGTCATCATGAAGGCGAGCGTCAACTGGGTGGGCCGCACCTCGATGGAGATCGGCGTGCGCGTGGAGGCCGAGAACCTCCTCACCGGCATCCGGCGGCACACGAACTCGTGCTACACGACGTTCGTGGCCATCGACGACGACGGCCGCCCGGTGGAAGTGCCGCGGCTGATCTGTGAAACGGAGGACGACCGCCGCCGCAACCGCGCCGCCGAGGAGCGGCGGCGCCGCCGGCTCGAGGAGCGCGACGCCGAGCGCAACGGGAGTCCGAACGGGTGAAGGGCGCGGCGTGGCCGGGGACCCGCATCTGGACGCCTGACGAGGCGGCCGGCGCGCTCGCGCTCGTGCGGCGCATCGCGGCCGACCTCGCGGTGACCTACGCCGACTGGCGCGACGCCATCGCCGCCTACGAGTACGCGGCGGCCGCCGCGAGCGCCGCCACGCCGAGCCCAGACGCCGACCGCCTGATGGGCGAGGCGCAGCGGCACGCCGGCGAGATCGACGCCCTGCGGTCCGAGCTGGCCCGGCTCGACATTCGCGTGGTCCGGCTGGAGCCGATCGTGCTCGCCTTCCGCTCGCGCCGCAGCCGCGGGATCGAGCCGGTGTACTGGACGCCGGGCCCGGCCCGGCCCTCCTACGACTGGCCCGAGGGCGTGCCCACGAACGGGACGGCGATCTCGTGGCCGTCGCGCGCGCACGACACGGCCGGAAAGACCTCGCGGGCCTGACGCTCCAGTTCCAGCGGGTCGCGCGAATAGCGCGCCGAGAAATGGGTCAGCACGAGCCGCCGGGCCCCCGCCGCCGCGGCCACCGTGGCCGCCTCGCGCGCCGTGGAATGCCCCGTCTCCTTCGCGCGCTGGGCCTCGTCGTCGCCGAACGTCGCCTCGTGCACGAGCAGGTCCGCGCCGGCTGAGGCGTCGATCGTCGCCTGGCAGGGGCGCGTGTCGCCGGTGACCACCACCCGCCGGCCCGGCCGCGGCGGGCCCACGAGCACCGCCGGATCGATCACCCGTCCGTCGCCGAGCGTCACCGCCTCACCCTTGTGGATCCTGCCCCAGAGCGGCCCCTCCGGAATGCCGAGTGCGCGCGCCTTGTCGGGATCGAACACGCCCCGCCGCTCGTCCTCGACGAGCGCATAGCCCACGGCCACCTGCGCCTTGTGCTCCACGGGGAATGGGACGATCGCGTAATCCTTCCGCTTGATCGGGTCGCCCGGCGTGACCTCGTACACCTCGAGCGGGAAGCTGAGCCGCTCTACGCCCAGACCGTCGGCGCGCTTGAGCATCTGGAGGACGCCCTTGGGGCCCCACACGCGGAGCACCTCCTTGCGGTCCTGCAGCGTGAGGGTGCGCAGCAGGCCAAGCACGCCCAGGAAATGGTCGGTGTGGAAGTGCGTGAAGAGGATGTCGCCGAGGGCGAACGACACGCCGTAGCGCATCATCTGGCGCTGCGTGCCTTCGCCACAGTCCACGAGCAGCGTCTCGCCCTCGCGCACGATCGCGAGCGCGCTCACGCCGCGCTCCACCGTGGGGCGCGACGCGGACGTGCCGAGGAAACCGACGCTCAGGGACATGAAGAAAAGTAGACAGTAGACAGTAGACAGTAGACAGTAGACAGTAGACAGTAGA
>JAYEKC010000183.1:0-3761 GCA_034716715.1 Gemmatimonadota bacterium
GACGACCTGCCCCGGCCGGTGGACATCGCAGGCATCGAGGTCTATCAGGGGCCGGCTACCGTACCGCAGCAATACTGGGTCGGCTACGGCAACGAGATGTGTGGCGTGATCCTCATCTGGACGCGCATCGGGCCGTGACGTGATGTCGCGGGCCTTCGTGAATGAGGACGCCGGCGGCAACGACCGTGCGCGCCACTACGTCACCGGGCTTCCGCCGCGCGACGATCCGTCGTTTTACGCAGCGGCGGCTCGCGTGCTGCTCGAGGCCGCGCGGGCGGGCGAGACCTTCGCCGGCGAGGAGGCCACGGGCCTGTACTGGGGCGACAAGCGCCTCGCGCCGCACGTCGAGCGGATCCTCGCCGAGGCGCGTCGCGGCGGCGACGACCGGCTGGAGCAGCTCGCCGAACGGTTCCTGCGGTAACCGTTTTGCGGCCGGCCCGCGCCGGGGCGACGCCAAACCGCGTTGCCTCGTGCGACCGCCGGCGCTATCATGATATCATGAAGAAGAAACATGAACGCAAGGGGCGCGTCGCGGAACCGGTGCAGGTCTACCTCGCTCCCGCCGAGTCTGCCCGGCTCGACCGTCTGGTGGCGCACCTCGACGCCACCAAGTCGGACGTGATCCGGCAGGCCCTGGCCGCGCTCGAGCGCGAGACGCTCGACCCGGCCCGCAACCCCGTGCTGCAGGTGATCGGCATCGCCGCGAACATCCCGTCGCCCGACGTCGGCTACGACGTCGCCGTCGAGCACGACCGCTTCCTGGCCGAATCGGAAGTGGAGTCGTGGTCGGCACCCCGCCCCGTGCGGAAGAAGCGCCGTGCCCGCTGAGCTGTTCGTGGACACGAGCGCGTGGTACGCGATCTCGGCGGACGAGGGATCCCGGGCCGCCGCCGCGCAGGCGGCCCTCAAGGCTCGCGTGGACGACGGCGCGCGCGTCGTCACCACGAACCTCGTGCTCGCCGAGTCGCACGCGCTCCTCATGAAGCGAAAGGGGCGCGAGGCGGCGCTCGCCTTCGTGCAGCGCATCGCCGCCGCACCTGGAGTGGTGATCGAGGTTAACACCGACCACGAGGCAGCGGCCATCCGCGACTGGCTGATGCGGTACCGCGACCAGGACTTCTCGCTCACCGATGCGGTCAGTTTCGCGGTCATGAAGGAGCGCGGCATCTGCGAGGCACTCACGCTCGACCGGCATTTCCGCACCGCGGGATTCGTCGTCGTCCCGGGCTGACAACGCGCCCAGCGTCCCGGTTTGGCCGGGCGTATGTTGGGAGACGTTCCCGACACCCCCCGGAGCCCCTTCATATGAAGAAAATCCTTGCCGCCGCCATGCTCGCCTGCGCGGCCGCCGGTTCGCTTGCTGCCCAGGGCCGCGCCTTCACGCCCGAGGACTGGTACAAGATCGCCCGCGTGGCCGACGGCGTGCTCTCGCCCGACGGCAACACGCTCGCGTTCACCGTCACCACCGTGCTCGAGGCGAAGAACGCCCGCCACACGGAGGTGTGGATCCAGCCCGTGGCCGGCGGGTCGTCGCGCCGGATGACGGCGCCGGGCTTCGAAAGCACCAACCCACGCTGGTCCGACGACGGCAAGACGCTCTACTTCACGTCGGAGCGGCCGGGCTCGATGCCGGGCAACGCGTGGGCTGTCCGGATGGACGAGGGCGGCGAGGCGTTCGCCGTCGCCGCGAACGTGGCGGGTGGCGGCGCCGGTGGACGTGGCGGCCGCGGCGGCTTCGGCGCCGGCGGCGGCAATGCCGGCGCGCAGCCGGCCGACAAGTCGTTCACGATCACGTCGGGCACGCCGGCGGGCGGCCGCGGTGCGGGCGGTGGACGAGGGGGCCGGGGCGGCCGTGGCGGCCGTGGCGGCGACGCCGCGCAGGCCGAGACCGTCCCGAACGATCCGTACGCGAAGATGGGCGCCCTGGCGCGCCCGCCGCGCGACGCCATCACGAAGCCGCTCAATCCCGAGCGGTTCGACGGCCGGCACTTCACCGATCCCACCACGCGCTCGAACAACACGGGGTTCGTCCCGAGCCGTGGCACCACGGCCGATTCCGCCAACGCGGAGTTCGGCGGAGGGCGCGGTGGCCGCGGCGCGTTCCCCGTGCTCGGCGACAACGGCGCCCCGGCGCAGCTCTTCATCGCCCGGGCGGGCGGCCCGCGCAAGGCGCTCACGAGCACGAACTACACGCACGCCAACCCGGTGGTGTCGCCCGACGGCAAGTGGGTCGTGTTCGCCGCCGACCCGAAGCTCCGTTCCGACTCCGCCGTGAAGCGCGAGCGCGACTCCGTCGCCAAGCTTCCGCCCAACCGCAAGCGCGACGAGGCCGACCGCAACGACGTGGACCTCTACGTGCTTCCGGTGGCCGCGTGCGAGGCGGGTGACGCGGCGGCGTGCACGCCCAGGAAGGTCGAGTACGCCGGCAGCGAGAGCGACGTCGTGTTCTCGCCCGACGGCCGGCAGCTCGCCTTCGTGGGCCGGCCCGGACCGTTCAGCAGCTCGCGCCTCCTCGTCGCGCCCGTCGAGGGCGGCAAGGCCACCGACGTCCAGGGCTCGTGGAAGTACGAGCCGGGGAACATCGAGTGGTTCAAGGACGGCAAGATCCGGATGATCACGTCCACCGGCGGCGCCAACGGGTTGTGGCAGATCGACCCCGCGACCCGGCAGATCTCGCCCATCCTCGCCGGGCGCCGGCAGGTGAGCAACATCGTGATGGACAAGGCGCAGACGAAGCTCGTCTACATCTCCACCGACGTCTCGCACCTGCCGGAGTTCTACACGTCGGACATCAACGGACAGGGCGAGCGGAAGCTCACCACGTTCAACGACGCGCTCCAGAAGGAGGTCGCGTTCTCAGAGGCCGAGCAGTTCACCTACAAGTCGGTGGACAACGTCGAGGTCGAGGGCTGGCTGATGAAGCCCTACGGCTACCAGCCGGGCAAGAAGTACCCGCTCGTGCTCTACATCCACGGCGGCCCGCACTCGGCGTACGGCGAGGGCTGGTTCGACGAGTTCCAGTCGCTGGCCGGCGGCGGCTTCTACGTGCTCTTCACCAACCCGCGCGGCTCGAGCGGCACCAACGGCGCGTTCACGAACGCCAGCCGCGGCGACTGGGGTGGCAAGGACTACCTCGACCTGATGAAGGCCGTCGACATCGCCGCCGCGCGGCCCGACGTGGATTCCACGCGGATGGGCGTCACGGGCGGCTCCTACGGCGGCTACATGACGGCGTGGGTCACCACCAAGACCAACCGGTTCAAGGCCGCCGAGACGGACCGGATGATCAGCGACTGGACGTACTGGTGGGGCGCGAGCGACGCGCAGGGCCTCACGAACAACGAGTTCTTCGGCAAGCCGTGGGAGAACCAGGCGATGTACGACTCGCTCTCGCCCATCCGCCACGTGAAGAACGTGAAGACGCCCACGCTGCTCGTGCAGTCGGAGGAGGATTTCCGCACGCCGATGGGGAACGCCGACCTCTGGTACACGGCCCTCAAGTCGCAGGGCGTGCCCGCGGAGTTCGTGCGCTACCCGCGCTCGACGCACGAGCTCTCGCGCTCGGGCGAGCCGTGGCTGCTGGTGGACCGGCTCGGCCGGCTCCGGCAGTGGTTCAACCACTGGCTGATCGAGGTGCCGGCAAAGGCCACCACCCAGGACTCGGGCGCGCGGCGCTGAGTTCCTACGGCGTGGACACGGATCAGGCGGAGAACGGCCGTTTCCGCCCTTATCGCCGTGTGAATCCGCCCTGATCCGTGTCC
>JAYEKC010000184.1:0-3759 GCA_034716715.1 Gemmatimonadota bacterium
GCCACGAATCGCAGATTTGAAAGTGAACAGGAAAGTCAATGAAATCAACGATCTACCAACACCACCTCCGCGCCAGTGCTAGCTTTTCGTACCGTCACTTATTGCACTGAAAACGAGGAGACCCCTGCAGGGCCGCGTGGCCCTGGTCACCGGGGGCTCGCGCGGCATCGGCCGCATGATCGCCGCGGGGTTCCTCCAGCAAGGCGCGAAGGTCTACATCTCCGCGCGCAAGGCCGAGGCGTGCGAGGAAACGGCCGCCGAGCTGTCGCCGCTGGGCACCTGCATCGCGCTGCCCGCGGACGTCTCCACGCTCGAAGGCGCGCAGGCGCTCGCGGCCGCCTTCACCGCGCGCGAGCCGGCGCTCGGCATCCTCGTGAACAACGCGGGCGCCGCGTGGGGCGAGGCGTTCGAGACCTTTCCCGAGAAGGGCTGGGACAAGGTGGTCGACCTGAACATGAAGACGCCGTTCTTCCTGACGCAGGCGCTGTACGGCGCGTTGAAGAAGGCGGCCGGCAAGAACAGCCCCGCGAAAGTGATCAACATCGCATCGATCGACGGCATCTCGGTCAATGCGTGGGAGACCTATTCGTACGCCGCGAGCAAGGCGGGCCTCATTCACCTGACGAAGCGCATGGCGCTGCGGCTCGCGCGCGACAACATCGTGGTGAGCGGCATCGCGCCGGGCGCGTTCGCGTCGGAGATGAACAAGCACGCGCGCGACCATGGCGACGAGGTCGCGCAGCGCGTGCCCGCGGGACGCGTCGGGCGCGACGACGACATGGCCGGTGCGGCGATCTACCTCGCGTCGCGCGCGGGGGACTACGTGCTGGGCGAGACGATCGTGGTCGATGGAGGTGTGACGCACGTGCGGGGCTAACATGGGGCCACACCATGGACTCCCTCATTTCCGCCTCGGCCCGCGCGCTTGCGGCCGGCGACCCGCTGGGCGCGCTCCAGGGCGTGGCGCTGCGCGGCGACCCGCCGGCACTCGCCCTGCGCGGCATCGCGATGGCGCAACTGGGCGAGCTTGCGCGCGCGCGCGACCTGCTGCGGCGCGCTGCGCGGCTGTTCGGTCCGCGCGAGGAACTCGCGCGTGCGCGGTGCGTGCTGGCAGAGGCCGAAGTCGCCCTCGCGATGCGCGAGCTGGGCAGCGCACCGCACGCGATCGCGACCGCGCTCGCCACGCTCGACAGGCACGGCGACCGCGCCAACGCGCTGCACGCACGCGTCGTCGAGGCGCGGCGCTTCCTGCTGCTGGGCAGGCTGGCTGACGCAGCGGCGGCGCTGGAGGGTGTCGCCGCGGCCGGCCTGCCTCCGGCGCTGGCCGCGGTGGCGGAGCTCACGCATGCCGAGATCGCGCTGCGCTCGATGCGTTCCGCTGCCGCGTCATCCGCATTGGAGCGGGCGCACCAGGCGGCCCATCGCTGCGGCATTGCGCCCTTGATCGCCGAGGTGACGCAGGCACGCACCGCGCTCGACAGGCCCGCGGCCCGGCGCGTCGCGCAGGGATCGTCGCAGCCGGTGCGGCTGGATGAAGTCGAGGCACTGCTGAACTCCGGCGCGCTCGTGCTCGATGCGTGCAGGCGCGGCATCGCGATGGCGGGCGCGTGGCAGCCGCTCGCGAGGCGTCCGGTTCTCTTCGCGCTCGCACGCCTGCTGGCACAGGCGTGGCCCGGAGACGTGGACCGCGATGCGCTCATCGCATCCGTGTTTCGCACGCGCCGTCCCGACGAGACGCACCGCGCGCGCCTGCGTGTCGAACTCGGCCGCCTGCGCGCACTCGTCAGGACCATGGCCGGCATCGAGGCGACGCCGCGCGGGTTTGCCTTGCGCCCGCACGATGCGCGCGACGTGGTGCTGCTGGAGCCGCCCATCGACGGCGAGCAGGCCTCGGTCGTCGCGCTTCTTTCCGACGGCCAGGCCTGGTCGACGTCGGCGCTGGCACTGGCGCTGGATGCGAGCCAGCGCACGGTGCAGCGCGCCGTTGCCGAGCTGCAGGCGGCGGGGCAGGTGCGCGCGATCGGCCAGGCGCGCACGCGCCGCTGGCTGGCCGCGCCGTTCGTGGAGATCACGCCAATCTTGTTACTCCCCGCAGCGCTGCCGGGTGCGTAGAGTCCATTCCATCGCGCCACGAACGGCGTGCAACGAAAGGACGACGCAATGAGCACCCACACGAATGACACGGCCTGCACGGCCGAGCCCGCAGCACACCCCGCCGAGCACCCCGCGGCACACCCCGCCGGATTCCCCGCCGCACGTCCCGCCGAGATCGTGCGCGAGTTCGGGCCGCTGCGCCCTGGCGCCTCCGTGGCGGGTGTGAGCTACGACGGCACCCGCGTGTGGGCCGCGACCGGTGACCAGCTGCTCGCGATCGACCCTGCAAGCGGCGAGATCGGCCGCACGCTGCAGTGCATGGCAGACGCAGGCACCGCGTTCGACGGCAGGCATCTGTGGCAGATCGCGCAAACGCGCATCGACAAGATCGACCCCGACACCGGCAAGGTGCTTGCGTCGATTCCCGCGCCGGGCAACGGCACCGATTCGGGCCTGACCTGGGCCGAGGGAAGCCTGTGGGTCGGCAACTACCGCGGCCGCCGCATCCACGAGATCGACCCGCAGACCGGCGCGATCCGCCGCACGATCGAGGCGAACCGTTTCGTCACGGGCGTGACCTGGGTCGACGGCGACCTCTGGCACGGCACCTGGGAAGGCGACGAGAGCGAACTGCGCCGCATCGATCCGCGAAGCGGTGACGTTCTGGAGCGGCTCGCCATGCCCGCGGGCACGGGCGTGAGCGGTCTCGAATCCGACGGCGCCGATCTCCTTTATTGCGGCGGCGGCAGCAGCGGCAAGGTGCGCGCGGTGCGCCGGCCTGGCACCGGAAGGAGCGCCGCGTGAATGCAGACGGCAGCCGCCTCAGTGCGGGTTCACGAGCACGACCTTGCCCGTGATCTGGCGGCCCGTGATGCTCTTCATCGCCGTCACGGCTTCGTGCAGCGGATAGGTCGCCGACACGAGCGGGGCGATCGTGCCGCGCTCGCACAGCGCCAGCACTTCCTCGAGGTTGACGCGCGCTTCGGGCCACGCGTTGTCGCGGAACACGTCGTAGCGCACCCCGAGCACGTCGTAGCCCTTGACGAGCGGCATGTTGATCTTGAGCGTGGGGATGCGCCCGGCCGTGAAGCCGATCACGAGATAGCGCCCGGCCCAGCCGATCGCACGCACGGCCTCGTCGAACGCGTCGCCGCCCACCGGGTCGTAGACGACATCCGCGCCCTTGCCGCCGGTGAGTTCCTTCACCTCGAGGCGCCAGTCGGGCTGGGTGTAGTCGATCGCGTGGTCGGCGCCGTGCTCGAGCGTGAGGTCGCGCTTGGCCTGCGTGCTCGCCGCGGCGATCACGCGGGCGCCCATCGCCTTGCCCAGTTGCACGGTGGCCAGGCCCACGCCGCCTGCCGCGCCCAGCACGAGCAACGTCTCGCCGGGCTGCAGCCTGCCGCGCTGCTTGAGTGCATACATCGTGGTGCCGTACACCACGGGCACGGCGGCCGCCTGCTCGAACGTCATGCCGGCCGGGATGTGGAAAACGCGTTCCTGCGGCAGCACGATCTCCTGCGCGAAGCCGCCGCCCGTCGCCTCGGACACGCCCATCACCCGGTCGCCGACGGCGAGGCCGGCGACGCCGGAGCCGATCTCCTCGACCACGCCACCCGTCTCGCTGCCCGGCACCCATGGCAGCTCCGGCTTGATCTGGTGCTGCCC
>JAYEKC010000185.1:0-3759 GCA_034716715.1 Gemmatimonadota bacterium
CGCGAGATGGCAGGGACGGCCGTGGCCCTGGTCGCCGACGGCGGGCGCGCTCCGCCGCGGGCGTCCGCCCGCGCCCGGCAGGTTCCCTGCCGCCGCCGGTAGGGCACCAACGCTTGGCCGCCGACGCGGGGGCGCACTAGCTTCCCTGTCGCGCCCGAGCACTCGCCGTTGCTGCCGCTGACCACCCACCCCCAGGCGGTGTCCGAATGAGTGAGCTGGACGATCGCGTCGCCAACCTCGAGCGGCGTCTCGCCGCGCTGGAGGGACTCGTTCGCGGGGCCGCCCCGGCGCCACCCACCGCGCCAGCGGCGGCGTCTGCGGCGCCGCCGTACGCCCGCCCGGCCGCGCCCCTCCCTCCGCCGGCCGCGCCGCCGAGCCCGCCCCGCACGGCGCCGCCCACCGGGCAGACTGCCGCGCCGTCGCTGCACCACGAGCAACGCGAGCCGCGCGTCAGGCCCCGCCGCGAGCCGACGTCGTTCGTCACGAACGTGCTTGGCTGGGGCGGCGCCGCCGCGCTCGTGCTCGCCGCGTCGTACCTCATCAAGCTCGTGTACGACTCGGGGTGGCTCACGCCGGAGCGGCAGGTCGCATTCGCGGCCATGTTCGGCGTGGGGCTCGTCGTGGCCGGATTCCCGGTGCGGCGGCACAATCCGCGATACGCCGGGTACCTCCCGGCCGCCGGCATCGGCACGCTGTTCCTCACTGTCTACGGCGCGCACCTGTACCACCACCTCATTGCTGCGCCGCAGGCAATGGCCGCGGTGATCGGCATCTGTCTCGTCTCGCTCTGGCTCTGCCTCGAGTTCGAGGGCGACCTCTATGCGCTCTTCGCGGTGGCCGGCTCGTACTCGGCCCCGATCCTCGTGCACACGGGAAGCGCCAGCGTCACCGGCCTCGTGATCTACTTCACGGCGTGGTCGCTCGTGTTCTGCGTGTTCAGCATCTGGCAGGGACGCCGGATGATCTACCTGCTGGCGCTGTACCTCGCCCTGCTCGTGTTCGACGCGGCGTGGCTCGGCATGTCGCGCGCCGACTGGGTGGAGGCGCTCGTCTTCCAGTGCGCGCAGTTCGCCATCTTCGGCGTGGCCACGGCGCGATACTCGATCCACTGGGACGAGCCGCTCACGCAGCGGGTGGCGCTCGCCCACCTCCCGCCGATGCTCCTGTTCTACTTCCTCCAGTACGCGTTGCTCCGCCAGCACCTCCCGGAGTGGGCGCCGTGGATCGCGAGCGCGAGCGCGGCCGTGGTGCTCCTGCTGTACCTGGTGGCACGCAACCGCCTGACGCGCCCGATGCCCGGCGGAGAATTCCTGCTCTGGTCGTACGTCGCGCTCGTGGCGTTCCACGCGGGCTACGTGCACTCGGTGCCTGAGCACTGGGCACCGTGGGTCGCCGCGGGGGTGATCGTGGCGGGCGGGCTCGCCCTGTTGCAGCTTGGCTCGGCCGAATCCGTGGCCCGCCAATGGCCGCTCTGGGCGGCCGCCGGCATCGTCGTCGTCGTGAACTACCTGCGCGTGCTGTTCGACCAGGACCTGTCGCCGGTCCCGGGGCATCGCTTCCTCCCAATGGTGTATGCGACCGAGCTATACGCGGCGTACCACTTCGCCCGAGAGAAGACGCGCGGCCCCATCGCCATCGGGCTGCTCTACGGCGGGCACGTGGCCGCGATGGCCGCGGCCGTGCGGCTCATCGACGAGCCCATCGTCCAGTCGGCCGCGTGGGGCGCGGTGGCCATCGTGTGCCTGATGATCGCGCTGCGGAACCGCGAACGACTGCTCGGACAGTCGTCGCTGATCTTCTTCGCGGCGGCGGCGCTCAAGGTGCTCCTCTACGACCTGAGCGACGCGCAGCCCATCTGGCGCATCGTGAGCCTCGTCGCGCTCGGCCTCCTCTTCTATGGAGGGGGCATCCTCTACCAGCGGGTGATCGCGGCGGGCGAGCCGGCGTAGGAGATTTCCTGTTCGTCGCGAACGGTGCGAACGGCGAGGCGGCCCGCGTTCCGTCGTTACGGCGTTGCGCCGCCGTTCGGTGCGTCCGGCGCGCTGATCTCCTTGGCGGCCGAACGAAAGAGAAGCGACACTTTCGTGCCTGCGCCGGGCCTGCTGACGATCGCGACGCGACCGCCCATCTGGTGCATCAGTGACTGCACCATGAACAGGCCAAGGCCGGTTCCACCCTGTGGTGCCTTGGTGGTGAAGTAGGGCTCGAACACACGCCGGATGGTGTCTTCGTCCATTCCCGCCCCCGTGTCCTCCACCGACAACGCGATGCACCCGGTCGGCTTGCCACCTGCAGGTTCGGTCCACAGGTGCGGGCGGATCGTGAGCGTTCCCCCGTCGGGCATGGCCGCGATCGCGTTGGTCACGAGGTTGAGCAGGCATTCCTCCACCACGTCGTGGTGTGCGTGCGCCGGCGGCACGTCGTCTCCGGTGACTTCCAGGCGCACCGTCGGGGGCAGGATCCGCGTGATGGCGCGCATCGCCTGGTCGGTGAGCGACCACAGGTTCGTCGCGCCGGCGCCGGGCACCAACGTCGCGGTGCGCCCCGATTTCGTGAGGCGGCTGGCGAGACGGGCGGCCTTTGCCAGGGCGTCCTCGAGGTCGTCCCGCATCTCGCGGCGTTCCGCGTCCGACGTCGCCGCGCCATCCATCACGCCGGCGATGCACCCGTTGATGACCGTCAGCAGGTTGTTGAAGTCGTGGCCGACGCCGGCGGCAAGGACGGCCATGGACTCGAGCGCACGCACGCGCTGGGACCGCTCCTCCTGGGCTTTCCGGTCCCGGATGTCGCGAAACACCGCATGGATCGTCGTTTCGCTGATCCGGCGGGCGTGCACCTCAACCGGGATCTCGCTACCGTTGGCGGACGCCAGTCGCCGCTCGCCCAGCACATTTGCGCCCCGCGCAAGCAGCCTTAGTCCGGCGGCCGCGGCGTGCGCATCATCGGCGACGTACAGCTCAAACACCGAGCGACTCACGAGTTGATCGGCCGCGAAGCCGGTCATCGCCGGCAGCTGCGCGTTGACGGCGGTCACGTATCCGTTGCGGTCCACCGTCGCGATCCCGTCGGCCGCGTACTCAAAGAGGTCCCGGTACTCGAGGTCGCGCTGCCGCAGGGCAGCCTTGGCGCGTTCGCGGTCGGAGACGTCGCGAATCGTGACGACGATTCCGCCGATGAACATTTCGTCGAGCGCGTTGATGGCAATCGCCTCCACATGACGCTCGACGCCGCTGGGCGTCTGGATCCGGACGACGTCAACCACCCGCGCATGGCGTCGCTGCAGCGCAGCCCGCATCATCCGGAGCGCCAGGACGCGGTCCGCGGCCACGACCTGCGGAAAGGCCTTGCACCCCTGGAGTCGTTCACGAACCGTCCCGAGGATCTGCAGCGCGCTGGCGTTGGCGAACACCACGGTCAGGCCCGCGTCGAGGACGATGATGCCGTCGCCGACCAGCTCGAGGATCTGGTGCGTTCGCAGGTAGTCCGGCGCGAGGCGCCGAAGGGCTTCTTGAAACATGGGGGATGCGGTCAGGATGGGTCGCCGCGCGGCCCAGGCCGGCGGGCGACGGGTGGAAGGAGCTCCAGCAGGCGCTCCAGGTCGGCAGACTGGTCGACGTACGCCTCCGCGCCGGCGCGCAGCGCGCGGTCGCGGTAGCCGGCGTTGGCGGAATTGCCGACGACGACGATCCGCATCCCGCGACGCCGCCGCCGCAACGTCCCGACGATGCCAAGACCGGCATGGAACGGCAGCGCCGGATT
>JAYEKC010000186.1:0-3752 GCA_034716715.1 Gemmatimonadota bacterium
AGGCGCGCAAGCGCCAGGTCCAGTGCGACGTGCGGATTCGGCGCGCGCCCCTCAAGCCGGTCCAGCAGGTCGATGGCTTCGCCGAGCCTGCCCGCGCGCTGGGCGACGCGGGCCGAATCGTCAAGCGTCAGCGCCGCCGCCGGGTGCGGCGCCGGCGCGGGCGGTGCAATCGCTCCCGTCGCCGACGCCTCCGACGAGGAAGGGCCGGCCGCGGGGAGCGCGCCCGGCGACGTCAGGCCGCGTTCGGACGCCGGCGTGCCCGTGGGCGGTCCGCCCGTGCCACCCGACCCGACCGGACGCAGCGCGAGCAGCACGACGACGGCCAGGGTTGCCCCGGCAGCCGCCACCGCCACGATTCGTGCGGGCACGCCCTTCGCCGCCACGGCGGCGAGCAGGGCGGCCCGGAACGCGGTGGCGTCGCGGGGGCGCGCCGCAGCATCCCTCGAAAGGCCCGACGCGATCACGGCGGCGAGGCGGCCTGCGGACTCGGCACGCATGCCGCGATGGCGGCGCGCAATCGCCTGCGCGACCTGCGCGGCGCCGGCGCCCGGCTCGCCCGGAACGCCCACGAGCATCTCGTGCACCATTGCCGCAACGGAGTACAGGTCCGCCGCGGGCCCGCGTTCGCGCTCGGGAGCCTGGTACGCGCGCGCGCCCGCGAGCGTCGACGCCTCGGCGTGCGAGCCCGCGGCCCCGCCGTCGGCGTCGAGAGCGCGCGCGATGCCGAAGTCCGCGAGGATGGCGTGCCCGCCGCTCAGGAGCACGTTGCCCGGCTTGACGTCCCGGTGCACGATTCCCCGCGCGTGCGCTGCCGAGAGGGCGCCCAGCACGTCGCCGGCGAGCCGCACCACGTCGTCCGCGGCGAGCGGCCCCGCCTGGAGTCGCGCGCGCAGGCTCTCGCCGGGCACGTACGGCGAGAAGTAGTAGAGCATCTCGGCGTCGCCGCCGGCCGCGTACACCGGAAGGATGTGCGGGTGCTGGAGTCCCGCCGTGAACTCGATCTCGCGCCGGAAGCGGGCAACGCTCGCGTCCGTGACGAGGTCCGGCGGAAGCACCTTCACCACCACGTCGCGGTTCAGCGCGCGCTCGCGCGCGACGAACACGCGGCTCATTCCGCCGCCGGCGAGCTCCCGCGTGATGGTGTGGGTGCCCGCGAGTCGGTCGCCAAGGCGGCGCAGCAGATCATCCGTCATGCTCCCGGAATATCGTCAGCGGACCGCCGCCGCGGCTGCACTCGCGGGCGGCGGCGCGGCGTTCAGGGTTGCCTCGCGGGCGCCTCCGATCGCCGCAGCATCCACGCGTACAGCGCGACGATGATGCCCGTGAACGCGGCCACCCCGATCCATGGGGCCGGTGCGAAGGCCTCGGGAACCAGCGCGATGGGCGCGTCCTTCGACGTCGCGACGATCATGCCCGCATTCAGCACGCCGAAGAGGCTCTCGCCGACGATCAGCCCCGACGCCACGAGCACGCCGAGGCGTTCGGCGCGCTCGGCGCCCTGTTGGCCAGCCGCGGCGTCTCCGGCGGCGGCCGCGCGGGCCGTGCGCGCCGTGCGCCCGTTGTACCAGTGGCTGATCACCGCGCCCACGACCACCGCGAACGTCGCCGACATCGGCAGGTAGATGCCGATGCCCACGGCCAGCGGCGGCACGCGCCGCCGCCCGGTCAGGCCGAGCCCTTCGTCGATCGCGACCATCACGACGCCCACCAGCCCGCCGATCCCGATCATTTTCCAGTCGAGGTTCCCGCCCACCACGCCCTGCGCAAGCGCGGAGATGAGCGTTGCCTGCGGGGCCGGGAGGGGATTGGCCGCCACCACGTTGACGTTGGCCGCCCCCGCGAACCCGTACGCGTGCGCGAGGAGGTTCAGCACGGGCGGGATCACGAGCGCGCCGGCGCACACGCCGACGATGAGCGCCACCTGCTGCCGCCACGGCGACGCGCCCACGAGCTGCCCCGTCTTGAGGTCCTGCAGGTTGTCGTTGGAAATGGTGGCGCAGGCGAACACGATCGCGGTCACGAACAGGGCGTAGGCGATCAGCGCGGGGCGGTTCGCGTCGGTGGGGCTCACGACGAGCACCAGGATCGACGCGCAGGTCACGATGGAGAGGATGCCCACGCCGGAGATCGGACTGTTCGACGCTCCGATGAGGCCCGCCATGTACCCGCAGATCGCGGCGATGATGAACCCGCCCACGATGATGAACGGCACTGCCACGGCCGTCACCGACACCACGTGGCCGGCGAGCGCGGTGCCGGTCGTGAACCGGGCTGCCAGCAGCGTGGCCAGCGCCACGCACGCCACGGTGAGGCCGATGATCCACGACCCCGGCATGTCGCGGTCGCGCTCGTCGCCGGTGCCGGCGCGCCCGGCGCGCGACGATGCGAGCGTCGAGACCAGCCCGCCCACGACGGGGCGCGCCAGCTTGGCCAGCGTCCAGATGGCGGCCACGCCGATCGTGCCGGCGCCGATGAACCGCACCTGCGTGCGCCAGATCGTGCCCGCGTGCGTGGCGAGCGCGACGCCCGCGGCGGCAGGCTCCAGGTACGTCAGGATGGGGACCGCCGCGACCCACGCGATGAGCAGCCCCGCTCCCATCGCGAGGCCCACCGACAGGCCCACGAGGTGTCCGGCGCCGAGGAGCGCGAGCGAGAACGCCACGTTGTATCCGCTGGCGGCGCCCGTTCCACCAATCGCGAAGAAGCCGGCGACTTCCGCCGCCGCCACGCGCGTCGCCGCCACGATGGCGAGCCCCGCCGAGGCCACCGAGCCCAGCACCACGGCGACCAGCCCCTCGCGGGCCTCGCCGGCGTCCGTTCCGGCGTCGCCGCGCGTGCCGGAGCCCACTTTCAGCACTTCGGCCGCGGCGACGCCCTCGGGGTAGGGGAGGTCCGAGTGCGTCACCAGCGCGCGCCGGAGGGGGATCGTGAACAGCACGCCGAGGATGCCGCCGCTCACGCAGACGAGCGTGGACTCCCAGAACGGGAACCCCGTCCACCAGCCCACGATCACGAGGCCGGGCAGCACGAAGATGATCGCCGAGAGCGTGCCGGCCGCGGAGGCGACGGTCTGCACGATGTTGTTCTCGAGGATCGACGAGTCCTTCACCGCGCTGAGCACGGCCATCGAGATGACGGCGGCGGGAATGGACGAGGCGAACGTCAGGCCGACCTTGAGGCCGAGGTAGACGTTCGCGGCGGTGAATGCGGTGGTGATGAGGGCCCCGAGCACGAGGCCGCGGAAGGTCAGTTCGCGAGGACGCATCGGCCGAGTTTACGGGATGGCCGGCCGTTCGGCCAATCCCCTCGCGTCACCCGGGCCCGGCGAGGCGGGTACTATTATGGTATATGCCCCGGGCGTCCGCGTTCCAACGTGCGATCCAGGCAGCCATGCTCGCCGGCGTCGCGACGGCCGCCGGCGCGTGCGCGCACTCGCCGTTCGAGGTGGCCAACGGCGCCCTGGACGGCGGAGAATCGCAGTGGAAGCGCGTCGGGTACCGCGACTACTCGTTCCGCGTGCAGCGCGAGTGCTTCTGCGCGTTCACGGCCCCCGTGGACGTGGTCGTCCGGAACGGCGTGCCGGTGACGGCCACCGTCGCGGGAACCGGGGCGCCGGCCGACACCGCCCTGCTGCATGACTTCCTCACGATCGACCGCCTGTTCAGCTACCTCCATGGCGTCGTCGCCACCAGCCCCGTCCGGTTCGACGCCACGTACCACGCGGGACTCGGCTACCCGCTGCACGGGTACAT
>JAYEKC010000187.1:0-18872 GCA_034716715.1 Gemmatimonadota bacterium
GCGAACGGCGACACCCGCACACCGCCCACCGTGCCGTCCCACCCGGCGCGCACGTTCATCACGCCCCAGCCCCAGCTCTGGACCAGCACGGAGTTGCGGTCGTCGCCGTAGATCGCGCCGCTCCAGGTGTGCTCCACGTCGAGCGACCACGTCCCGCGCCGCGCACGAAGGGCGCTGCGCACGAACCGGTCGGGCACGCCGGCCACGCGCTTGCCGTCGAGGGTGTCCGTGACCGTCGCGGTCCGCGGCGCAAGATAGCGGGTGAACCGGTAGCGCGATTCCGTCCACGCGAGCGACGCGTCGAGCCACGAGGCGACCGACGCCGTGAGGCCGGCCTCGACGCCGCGGTTGCGCGTGCTGCCGGCGTTCCGGAAGTACGCCCGGCCGTTCGTCTCGAGGTACTGCGTGATGGCGTCGGCGTACGTCGCCTCGTACGCGGTGAGCGTGTAGCGCACCCGGCCGGAGGCGAAGTCGCCACGCACGCCACCCTCCACCGTATGGATCCGCTGCGGCCCGAGATCGGGGTTGAAGCCGCCGAGCCCGCCCGGGCGCGCCGAAAGTTCCGTGGTGGTGGGCGTCTCGAAGGCGAAGGCCACGTTCGCGTAGGCGCTGAGCGCCGGGCTGAACACCCAGCTCGCCCCGAGGTGGTGGCTCAGCGCCGACATCGTACGCTGGCCGGAGTTGTTTGTGCCGTCGGCGAGGAAATTGTCCGTGGCCCGGAACGTCACCCAGTCCTGCCGGACGCCCGCGCTGATCGTGAGCGGCTCCAGGGGCGAGACCTGCGACGACACGAACGGGCCCACGGCCACCACGCTCTCGCCCTGGTCGAGGAAGACGGTGTCCGCGGCCGTCTTCGGCACGCCGCCCGTCACCCGGCGGTTGCGGCGGATGTCGAACGAACGCTCCACGTCGCCGCCCGCGTTGAACGTCACCGGGCGGCCGGCCACGGTGGCGCGCCACGAGGCATCGGCGCGCCCACCGGTCACCCAGCGGTTCAGCGTCGACAGCGTGCCGATGGCGGCGCCCGCCGCGCCCGACGGCGCGCCCGGCGGCGACGTCGCGAGCGGGTTGTCCACGAAGCGCCGCTGCACGTACCCCACGAGCGACCAGTCCCGGCCGCTTCCCGAGCCGTGCAGCCTCGCCGAGAACTGCGATTGCGAGAGCGCCTTGTTGGCGCCGCGCGCGATGTTCGTCGCCGACGCCGAATCGGGGTTCTTCGCGTACTCCGCGGCCGTGAGCGCGCCGGGGTTCCGCGCCACGGGCGACTCGGCGTAGTTGGCGCGCACTTCGAGCGTGCGTCCCGGTGCGAGCGCGAAGTCGAGCGTGCCCATCGCCTGCCGGGCTTCCGACGTGTCGTACATCCGGAACCCGACGTTCCGCGTGCGCGACACGGAGAGGGACGTCGTCGCGCGGTCGGTTCGCCCGGCCGCGCGGCCCTGCACCTTCGAGAGGCCGAACGACCCGCCCGTCACGCGCGCCGTCGCCGAGAAGGGGTCGGGCGCCGACCGGTCGGTCTCGAACGCGATCACGCCGCCCGAGCCGTTGCCGTAGAGCGACGACGCCGAGCCGCGCAGCACCTCCACGCGCGACACGTCCGCGAGGTCCACGTTCGTGAGCTGGTTCTGCCCGTCCGGCAGCGACTGCGGCACGCCGTCAAGCAGGATCTTCACTCCGCGAATGCCGAAGTTCGCCCGCGCGCCCGCGCCACGGATCGACAACCGCTGGTCCACCGAGGCGTTGTACCGGTTGGAGACGATCACGCCCGGCACGTTGTTGAGCGCCTCGTCGATGCCCACCGTGGCCTGTGCGCGGGTGATCGCGTCGCGCCCGATCACGTCCACAGCCCACGGCGCCCGCTCGGCGGCCTGCTCGGTGCGGGTCACCGTGACGCGCACCTGGCCGAGGGTGCGGGCGCTGTCGACGCGGGCGGTGTCGGCGCGCTGGGCGGCGCGCTGGGCGGCGAGCGCTCCGGGCGAGGCGGACGCGGCCGCAAACGCCACGACGAGAACGGAAAGTCGCATGCCTGAACGTTATCACGGCGATTGGGCGCCTGTCGTGCCCGCATGGTCGCAGCGCCCCGGTCTGGGCTACCTTGTTGGTATGCCCATCGCGACGATCAACCCGGCGACCGGCGCGCTCATCCGTGAGTTCGACGCGCACGACGGCCACGCGGTGGACGCAGGCCTGGCTCGCGCCGCCGCGGCCGCCGCGGCGTGGCGTCGCACGCGCGGCGACGAGCGGAGCCGGTTGCTCGAGGCCGTGGCCGCGCGGCTCGACGCCGAGCGCGACGCCTTGGCCGCCATCGCCACGCTCGAGATGGGCAAGACGCTCAAGTCCGCCCGCGACGAGGTGACGAAGTGCGCGTCCGCCGCGCGGCACTACGCGCGGCACGGCGCGTCGCTCCTGGAAGCCGAACGCATCGCCGACGGCGACGCGCGCGGAACGGTGCGCTACGACCCCATCGGCGTCGTGCTGGCCGTGATGCCCTGGAACTTTCCGTTCTGGCAGGTCATCCGCGCCGCGGTGCCCGCCGTCACGGCGGGCAACGCCGTGGTGCTCAAGCACGCGAGCAACGTGCCGCAGTGCGCCCTGGCGCTGGAACGGATCTTCCGCGAGGCCGGGGCGCCCGACGGCCTGTTCGTCACGCTGCTCGTCCCGTCGTCGGCGGTGGGGCGGATCATCGCCGACGACCGGGTGGCCGCGGTGACCCTCACCGGCAGCGAGGGCGCCGGCCGCGACGTGGCGGCCCACGCCGGCCGCGCCATCAAGAAGGCCGTGCTCGAACTTGGCGGCAGCGACCCGTTCATCGTCCTCCACGACGCGGACATCGAGCGCGCGGCCGAGGTGGGCGTGACGGCGCGGATGCTAAACAACGGGCAGTCGTGCATCTGCGCCAAGCGGTTCATCGTCGACGCGCCGGTGGCCGAGGCGTTCGAGCGCCGGTTCGTCGAGCGCGTGCGCGCGCTGCGCGTGGGCGATCCGGCGGCGGACGGCACGGACGTGGGCCCACTCGCCACGGCGCAGGGGCGCGACGACATCGCCGACCAGGTGGCGCGCACGGTGGCGGCCGGAGCGCGCGTGGCCGTGGGCGGCAACGCGCGGCCGGCCCCCGGCTGGTTCCACGAACCCACGGTGCTGCTCGATGTCCCGCCGGACAGCCCTGCCGGCACCGAAGAGCTCTTCGGCCCCGTGGCCCCGATCTTCCGCGTGGATGGCCTCGACGAGGCCATCGCCCTCGCGAACGCAACGCGCTTCGGGCTGGGCGCGTCGGTGTGGACGCGGAATGCCGCGGCCGCCGCCCGGTGCACCGCCGAGCTCGAGGCCGGCCTGGTGTTCGTCAATGCAATGGTCGCCTCGGACCCGCGCTTTCCCTTTGGCGGCGTGAAGGCGTCCGGATACGGCCGCGAGGTGGGGCTCCACGGCCTGCGCGAGTTCGTCAACGTGAAGACCGTGCGGGGTGATGTCGCCGGCTGACGCCGCGGGCCCGGCGCTGCGCCGGTCGATCGGGCTCTGGCGCGCATCGGCGATCGTCGCGGGCATCATCATCGGCGCCTCCATCTTCGCGCAGCCGTCCGACATCATCCGGGCGGTGCCCCACCCCGCGGTCGCGCTCTGGCTGTGGGCGGCGGCCGGATTCCTGACGCTCATCGGCGCGCTCGTGATCGCCGAACTCTCGTCGGCGATGCCGGCGACCGGCGGCGTCTACGTGTTCCTCAAGCGCGCGTTTTCGCCGGCCGCCGGGTTCCTCTGGGGGTGGGCGATGTTCTGGTCGATGCACACGGGCATCGTCGCCGCCATCGCCGTGGTGTTCGCCCGGTACGCCGCCGCGTTCGTCCCGCTCGACGACCGCGGGATCAAGACGGTCGCCGTGCTCAGCGTGCTCACCCTCTCCGGCGTGAACTACCTCGGCGTGCGCCAGGGCAGCGCGGTGCAGCTCGCCCTCACGCTCGTGAAGGTGCTGGCCCTCGTGGCGATCGTCGCGGTCGCGTACGCGCTGGGCGCGCCGGTGGGCCCGGCCGACGCCGCGCCCACCGGACCGGTGACCGGCGCGGGCATCACGGCGGCGCTCATCGCCGGGCTCTTCGCCTATGGCGGCTGGCACATGGTGTCGTACACGGCGGGCGAGACGATCGACCCCACGCGCACCATCCCGCGCGCGCTGCTCATCGGGACGCTGACGGTGACCGTGCTCTACGCGCTCGTGAACGCCGCCTACCTGCACGTCCTCCCGGTGGCCCGGGTGGCGGGTTCCACGCGCGTTGCCGCGGAGATGGCCGAGGCCATCGTGGGCCCCGTCGGGGGGCGCGTGGTCGCGGCGGCGGTGATGCTCTCGGCGCTTGGCGCGATGAACGGCGTCATCCTCGCCGGCCCGCGGGTGTACCAGGCCATGGCCGCCGACGGACTCCTGTTCCGCTGGGTGGCCGGGCTGCATCCGGTGCACGCGACGCCGCACCGCGCCATCGCGCTCCAGGCCGCCTGGGCCTCGGTGCTGATCGCAACGGGCTCGTACCGCGCGCTGTTCACGCGCGTGGTGTACACCGAGTGGATCTTCTTCGCGCTGCTCGCCGTGGCCCTGTTCACGCTCCGCCGCCGCGCGGACTACGCGCCGCCGTACCGGGCGTGGGGTTATCCCGTGCTCCCGGCGGTGTTCATCGCGTCGTCGCTGGCGATCGTGTTCAACCAGATGGTGCGCGAACCGGTGGACGCCGCCATCGGACTCGGCATCGTTCTGGCCGGGTTGCCCGTTTACTATGCGTGGTCCCGGCGGAAGCCCGCATGACGTGCCCGCCCCCTGTCATCCGTCACCCGTCATCCGTCCCCTCGCTTCTGTCGTTCACGCATGCCAATCATCGACGTCCATAATCATTTCTATCCCCCCACGTACCTCGACGCGCTGAAGCGCGGCGAGAGCAGCGTCACCATCAAGTACGACGCGCAGGGGAATCCCGAAATCCACTACCCCGGCGATTACAACGTGGCCGTGCCCGGGCACCGCGATATCGACTATCGGCAGCGCGTGCTCGACAAGGAGGGCGTGGACACGCAGGTCATCACGCTCACCACGCCCGGCACGCACGTCGAGACGCCGCAGGTGGCCGCGCGGCTGGCGCAGATCACCAACGACGACTTCGCGCGCATCGTGCAGGAACGGAGTCCGCGGTTCGCGTCGCTGGCCACGCTGCCGCTCAACGACCCGGCGGCGGCGCTGCAGGAGCTGAAGCGGTGCGTGGAGCAGCTCAAGTTCCCGGGCGCGATGCTCTTCTCCAACGTGAACGGCGTTGCCCTCGCCGACAAGCGGTTCTGGCCGCTGTACGAATACGCCAACGACCGGAAGCTCGTCCTGCACATCCACCCCACGTTCCCCACGGGCGTCGAGGCGATGCAGGAGTACTGGCTGATGCCGCTCGTCGGCTTCCTGATGGACACCACGCTCGCGGCCGGTCACCTCGTGTTCAGCGGCGTCGCCGAGCGCTTCCCGAACATCAAGTGGGTGCTGTCGCACCTCGGCGGGTCAGTGCCGTACCTCGTCGAGCGCTTCGACCGCGGCTATCGCGCGTTCGCCGAGTGCCGCGCGAACATCACGAAGCTCCCATCCGAGTACCTCAAGACCTGGTACTACGACACGGTGAACTTCAATCCGAAGGCCATCGAGCTGGCGATCGCGTTCGCCGGCGCCGACCACATCCTCGCGGGCAGCGACTACCCGCACGCGATTGGCAGCATCCCCCTGATGAAGGAAGCGCTCGGGAAGATCGGCGTCAGCGAGGCCGACCGGGCGAAGATCCTCGGTGGGAACGCCGCGAAGTTGTACGGGCTGTAGGGCGTTCCCTGTTGCCGGATTGCCTCGCGCTGCACTATTAGCGCGATGCCGACGATAGCGGACAGGCTGAGCGACGCGCTGGGCGATCGATACGAGATCGGCCGCGAGCTCGGCCACGGTGGCATGGCCATCGTATACCTGGCGCAGGACCGCAAGCATGGACGCGAGGTCGCGATCAAGGTGCTCCAGCCCGAGCTCGCGGCCACCGTTGGAGCGGAGCGGTTCCTGCGTGAGATCGAGATGGCCGCGCGGATTCGCCACCCGCACATCGTCCCGCTCTACGACTCCGGCGACGCCGGTGGCCTCCTCTACTACGTGATGCCGTTCCTCGGGGGCGAGTCGCTGCGGACGCGGCTCGACCGCGACAAACAGTGGCCGATCGACGACGCCGTTCGCATCGCCAACGAAGTCGCCGAGGCGCTGAGCCACGCGCACGCGCAGGGCGTCGTCCATCGCGACATCAAGCCCGAGAACATCATGCTCGAGGCCGGCCACGCCGTCGTGGCCGACTTCGGCATTGCCAAGGCGGTGTCCGCGCCAGGCGGGGGAATCACGGAGACCGGGCTGAGCGTCGGCACGCCATCGTACATCAGCCCGGAGCAGGCGTCGGGCGACGCCAACGTGGACGGGCGCGCGGATCTCTACTCGCTGGCGTGCGTGCTCTACGAGATGCTCGCCGGGCGCCCGCCGTTCGTCGGCCCGACGGCGGCCAGCGTGATCCAGCAGCACCTGACGCTCGAACCTGTTCCACTCACGTCACTCCGGCCGGCTGTGCCGGGGGGCATCTCGGTCGCGGTACATCGTGCGCTTGCGAAGGCGCCCACGGATCGATTCACCACCGTCGCCCAGTTTGCCGAGGCGCTGCGGCTGCCGACGGCAACCCGACCACCTGCGGCGCCGCCCGGGGCGTCGGCGCGCAGGATACCGTGGCGGCCACGCTGGCTCGTCGCCGCCGGAATCGTGGTCATCGCGGCGGCCGCCGCCTGGGCGGCGCGCGACATGCTCGGCGTCGGGCGGCAGCGGATCGACTCGCTCGCCGTGCTGCCGCTCGACAACCTCTCGGGCGATCCTGGGGAGGAATACTTCGTCAACGGCGTCCACGACGCCTTGATCGGCGAGCTGAGCAAGATCTCCGGCCTCAACGTCGTCTCGCGGACGTCGGTCATGTCGTACCGCGGCACAACCAAGCGTACTCCCGAAATTGCAGCGGAGCTCCACACGGACGGCCTGATCGAAGGATCTGTCATTCGCTCGGGCAACACCGTGCGAATCCAGATCCAGTTGATCGATGCGAGGCAGGATCGGCACATCTGGAGCCGGACATACGACCGCGACGTGACGAACGTGCTCTCGGCGATGGGCGAGGTGGCCGGCACGATCGCGGGCGAGGTGCGGGTCGCCCTTACGTCGCAGGAAGTCGCGCACCTGGCAGCCGGCCGCGGCGTGGATCCTGTAGCTCAGGAGCACTACCTCCGGGGCCGCGACCTGGTGTACCGGCGTGATTCGGCATCACTTCCGACGGCGATCGCCGAGCTCAAGGAAGCGATCCGTCGCGACCCGTCGTATGCGTCCCCCTATGCGTCTCTGGCGTTTGCCTACGTCTATGCGGCGAATGGCGGCGTGTTCCCCGAGTCTTCGTACGTATGGCACGCCCGCGCCCTGGCGGCGGCGTCTCGCGCCGTCGCACTCGATTCGCTGAATCCCGAGGGGTACGCGGTCCGGGGCTATCAGGGCCTCTACACCGGCGCTCCGGCCGACTCGACGGAATTGGTCCTGCGCCGTGCGATCGCGTTGCGTCCCAACTACGCGGAGGCCTGGGGATGGCTCGCCCAGGCGATCGCGGTCGGGCAGCCCCGATTGGCCATTGCGGCAATGGACAGTGCGCTTCGGCTCGACCCATCGGCCGCGGGAATGCAGATGGCCCGGTTCGTGGTCGGCTACCTGGTTGACAGCGCCGCCCTCGTTCACGAGGCCGCCGGTCCGCTGGTTCAGCTTCGCCCCGACCTTGTTCCGCCGGTCCCCTTCGACGGCATCGCCTTGGTCGAGCTCGGTCGGCCCGCGGAATGCCTGGCACTGAGTGGGCTGCCGCCCAGCGTTCGCGCAATGTGCCTCCACGCGAGCGGCCGGCAGGCCGAAGCCGTTCGCCTGTTGCGGTCAGAGCTTGCCGCACTGCAGGCAGGGCATCACGGCATGTCGGCCACGTTTGTGCCGATCGCGCTTGCCAACATCGGGCAGCTGGATGGAGCGCTGGCCGCGCTCCGGGCCCTCATGGCGGTCACGCCGGGAATTACCCTTCCGGTGCCGGGGCACCGGCTGTTCCGAAGCCGGGCCGACCCCGCCGGCGTCACGTTCCTTCGCGCAGCGCGCGTGGCGCGCGCCCAGGCGTGGGAACGCGTGGCACGTGAGGCGCGTACGGTGACGCTGCCCTAGCGCGGCCGTTGGCGCGGCCGCCAGCCATCACCCGCGATCCGGCAGACGGACCGCTCTCGCTTCGCTACCGGAACAACTGCTCGGCCGCGCGCCGGATCCGGTCCGTGATGTGGTGCTCGCCCGACGGCCGCGCCAGGGCGCGCGTCGCGCGGTTCCAGGCGTCGCGCATCTGCGCCGCGTCGGTGAACCGCTGGTCCGGGTCCGCCGAGAGCCCGCGCGTGAACCACGCGTGCAGCTCCTCGGGAATCGGCTCGAGGTCGAACTTCCCCGCGAGCTGCGCGGCGAGGATCGCCCGCGCGTCGGTGCCCTCGAACGGCGCCTTCCCGGCCAGCGCGAAGTAGGCGATCGCGGCCACGGCGAACAGGTCGGCCGCAATCCCCTGCGCCTCGCCAAGCAGCTGCTCCGGCGGCGCGAACGCGGGCGTCCCGCTCGTGCCGGCGCGGTCCTCGCCCAGCGCGTGCGCGATGCCGAAGTCGGCGATGCGCCAATGGCGGTAGCGGCTGAGCAGGATGTTCTCGGGCTTGAGGTCCCGGTGGATGATCCCGTGCTGGTGCGCCGCCGCCAGTCCGTCGAGGATGAACGCCACCTGCGGCGCCACCTCCGGCACGGGCCGCGCGCCCTGCCGCCGCACCAGGTCGCCCAGCGAGCCCTCGTCCTCCAGCTCCATCACGTACCAGTGCACGCCGCCCTTCTGCTCCCAGGCGTAGATGGGCACGATTGCCGGGTGCTGCAGCCGCGCCGCGAGCTGCGCCTCGCGCTGGAACCGCGCCACCGCGTCCTCGCTCCGGGCCACGGTCGGGTGGAGCATCTTGAGCGCCACCTCGCGCTGCAGCGTGAGGTCGCGCACCCGCCACACCGAGCCGAACGTGCCCGAGCCCAGCGCCGACAGTACTTCGTAGTCGTCGCCGGTGGCCCAGCGGAGCCGCTGCTCCTCGTTCATCGACTGGAACTCGCCCGACGCGGTTTCCAGGCCCGACAGCGTCGAGCTGCCCGACGAGATCTTGTCCACGGCGCGCAGCAGCGACGCCACCGAGTGGAACCGGTCGCCGGGGTTGATGCTGAGCGCGCGGTCGAGCAGGTCGGCCACGTTGGCAGGGCAGTCGGGCCGCGCCCAGCGCACCGGCGGGATTTCCGTGCGGGGCGGGAGTTCACCGCTCAGGATCGCGAAGCACGTCGCCGCGAGCTGCCACTGGTCGCTGAGCGGCGTCGGCGCCCACTCGCCGGGCGCCCATTCGGCCGGCGATGGCGTCCAGCGCGGGTCGGGCGTGATCCCGGCCGGGATGTCCTCGCGCGGAACGGCCCAGGTCCAGCCAAGGAGCCAGATTCGCCCGGTCGGCGTGACGTACACCGAATCCGGCGACACGGCACCATGCGCCTGCCCCGCGTCGTGCATGTACGCCAGCGCCGACCCGGCAGCGCGCAGCACGCGCAGCATGTATGGAATCGTCTCTGTTCCGGTCCGCCGCGTGCGCGTGCCGACCGTTTCGCCGGCGATCCACCGCCGCAGGTAGCCCGGCCCGCGTCGGTTGCCGGCGAGCCCGGACCAGTAGTGATACGTCGTCGGGATCGCCGGGTGGTTGCGCTGCGCGAGCTGCTTGGCCTCGGAGAACAGCCACCGCTCGTGCGACGCGTCGGGCACGGTGACGAGCGCCAGCGACCGGTCGAGCGAGTCGCGCAGTTCCTGCACGTGCCGGTAGTTCACCGTCAGGCCGCCCGCGCCCCACTGCCAGCCGGGCGGCAGTTGCCACGACGCCAGGTGCGCGGGCAACTCCGTTGTGCGCGTGGCGGGGCCGAGGTGGTCGTCGGAAGTCATCGGGGGCGCCTGAAAGCTGTCAGGCTGCGGGCGCGGGAACCAGTGAGATGGTCACCGTGGCCCCCGCCCCGCGCTCGCTCGACACGGAGATGGCGCCGCCCCAGCCGTCGATCAACCGCCGGCTGATCGCGAGCCCAAGTCCGCTTCCGCTCGTGCGCGTCGAGAAGTGCGGCTCGAAGATCCGCGGCAGCGCGTCCGCCGCGATCCCGTGGCCGTCATCGGTCACTTCCACCGCCACACGGCCACCCGTGGTGGTCACGCGCACGACGATGCGTCGCGCGTCGGCCAACCGTGCGTTCTCGAGCAGGTTGAGCAGCACCTCGCGCAACTCGGTGGGGCGCGCCATCGCCCCCACCGGGCCTTCCGTGCCGTGCATCTCCCACGTCACGCCGTCGCCGCCAAGCCGCTCCAGCCGCACCACGTCGCGCACCGCCTCGGCCACGTCCACCGGCTCGGCGGCCGGCTGGGCGTCGGGCGCCGTGCCGTAGCGGCTGAAGGCGCGCGCGATCTCGTCGAGGCGGTCGATCTCGGCGAGGAGGCGCTCGGCGTTGGCGTCGAACACGTGGCGGAAGTCCACCCGCGGATCGTCCTTGGCCCGCATCAGGTGCTGGACGCCGAGGCGCATGGGCGTGAGCGGGTTCTTGATCTCGTGCGCCACCTGGCGCGCCATCTCGCCCCACGCGAGCACCCGCTGGGCCCGCGCGTCACGCGCCCGACCCGCCTCGAGATCGCGCGCCATCTGGCGGAACGCGTGGAACACCGGCTGGAACTCGAGCGGCGGGTCGCCGGGCAGCAGCGGCTCGCGTTCGCCCGCCGACAGGGCGAGCGCTCCCTCACGCAGCTCGCCGATGGGACGCGCGAACGTGCGCCCCGCTACGCCGGAAAGCCAGAGCGCCCCCAGCGCGCCGCCCACCGCGGCGAACAGCACGAAGAAGCCGAGGTCGCGGCGCCGCGGGTCGAGCCCGAGCTCCGCCGTCCGGCCGGGAGCCGCCAGTACCAGGCTCGCGGCCGACGACGAGTCCGCCACCGCCCGGAAGCCAAACCGCATGCGCTGGCCGCCCACCGTCAGCTCGGCCGTCGTGAACCCATCGTCGTCCTCGAGCAACGCGCGCGCCGCCGCCGCCGGCAGCAGGCGCCCGATCGGGGCGAGGGCGTCGAGCACTGGATCGCTCGTGGCGATCAGCGCGCCATTGGCGTACAGCATGAGGGGCGTCTGGAACCGCAGTGCAAGGCTGTCCAGGCCGATGCCTGAGGCGGCCGTCACGCCGCGCAAGGTTTCCTGCACGAGCAGTTCACGCGTCTCGGCGTCCTCGTCCTGCAGCCGGCGGTAGCTCCACGCGGCGAAGGCAGCCGTCGGCACGAGGAACGCCGCGAACAGCGAGATCGATAGCCGGGCGCGATAGCTCCGCAGCCACGGCAGCCCCCGCTCGCGCACCCAGGCCGCCGTACCGCCGTCCGCAACGACGAGCAGCAGCAGGAGCGCACCGACCAGGGCGAGGTTCATGCACACCATCAGGGCCGCGCGCGTGGTCAGGGCACCGAAACTCTCCAGCGGCACCCGGGCATGCACGTGGAGGATGGGCCCGCCCAGCGGCGGCAGGAACCAGTCGCCATGGAGCTCCTCGTTCCGCCGCGTCCACTGCGCCTCCGTCGCGATGTACTGCGACTGGGCCGCGGGCGCCGGCTGGAGGGTGTACGGGGGGTCGCCCCCGGCGTCGCCCATGCGGGCCAGGCCGCTGAGCACCGGGAACGGGTCGGGCGTCACCAGGCGCGTGCGCGGAGCCACCAGCACCGTCGTCACGGAGTGGTCGGCGTGCGGGTACGCGAGCACGGTGTGGATGCCCGGCTCACCCGGCGCGTTCGTCAGCACCGGCCGCATCGTCTCCGCGGCCTCGCGGGCGAAGTACGAAACGCCCTGTGCCGTGCCCGGCGCCATCCCCACGCGCAGGTCGGCGATCACGTGCCCGGCCGCCGTCCAGGTGGTCACGTCCACCGGCAGGTCCGACTTGGCGAGGTCGGATGCCGCGAACCGGGCGAGGAGTTCCACCCGACTGCGCGCCGCCGACGCCGAATCGAGGACCGACGGGAAGCGACTCACCAGGGCCAGGGCCGCGGGGTCCGGCTGTGACAGGCTGCCCACGTCCTGCTCGGCGAGCCGCACGCGGGCCTTCACCGTCTCGCTCCACACCAGCGCGGTGGACCCGAACGCCGCCACCGTGGCGGCAGACCAGAGCGTCGCGCGTCCGGGACGCGTGAAGGCGAGCACCACGGCGGCCCCGATCCAGAGCACGGTGTACCATCCCGGGAGGCCACCCCGCGGCTCCACCACGAGCGGGGCGAGCGCCGTGGCCGCAGCCGCGAGCGCGGGCGCGAGCCACGCGGGAACCCCGCGGCGCAGGCCGACTGCCCGCTCGCCCGCGAGCATCGCGGCATACAGCACCGCGAGCGCGGTGACGAACACCGTCGTCTCCCACGCAAGCCACAACACCACGGGGGCCCCGTTGGGCGGGAACCGGATGCCGCGCGAGATGGCGCCGAGGAGGTACGGCCCCGTGACCGCCACGGCCACGACGATCGCCGCCGCCGCCCAGCGCGACCGGGGGACGAGCCCGGCGCGCTGCGCCGCCAGCACGGCCAGGAGGGCCGTGGCCGCCGTGAGCATGAGCGCGCCGATGCTTCCGGTGAACGGGCCGCCGGCCCCCACGTAGAAATAGGCCGGGTTGAACAGGGTCGTTCGGTTCGACAGGTCGGCAAGCGGCACGAGCGCCACGACGCCGAGGCTCACCCCCAGTGCCCCGAATCGCCGCAGGAGCCCGCCCGCCCGCCACATGACACCGGCAAATAGCACGAGTGCCAACGCGAGCAGTTCGACGCCGCGCTCACGCCCCTGCTCGACAAGGCGCTGTTCCACCTGTGCGGCCGCCAGCGCCACCGCCCCCACCCGGAGCACCGGCACACCGGCGGCCCGCACGAGCCCGGCCGTATCGCCGGGCGCCCCCCGCTGGTCGGGCAGCGCATACGTGAAGCCCGCCACCTCCATCGCCGGGATCAGGTCGTGTTCGAGCGTCGGCACCAGCTGGTCGGCCGGGCGCGCCGCGTGGATGACGGACGCGGCCACCGCGCGGTCGCGGTCGCGGCCGGCCACGGCGTACAGCACCAGGTAGAAGTCGCTGGCCGCCACCCCCACCGGGCCCTCCAGGGAGTCCAGTGGGCCGAGGTAGTGCCCGGCCCAGGCCGCCAGCGTTCCCCCCCGCACCAGAGCAACGGCGCGGTACGGCGCGCCGTCGCGCAGCTCGTCGAGCCGGCTGAAGGCGGCGGACGGGTCGGCCGGCGCGTCCAAGGCCTCGACGGCCAGGCGGCGAAGCCGGTCGGCCTCCGATTCCAGCCGCGCGGTGATGGCCGTCGTCGCGCGCGCCTCGATCACGATCCGTTGGGCGTCCTCCGACGCGGCGAACGCCTGCTCCCGGCGGACCCCCACGAACTGCAGGGCGGCGAACACGACCATGGTTGCCGAGAACACGAGCGTCGCCACCAGGCGTGACCGCCGCCACGCGTCCATCGCCGCGAGGCTCGCCCCGAGGACGGTACCCGCCAGCAGGAGCGTGCTCCCCGTGCGCAGCAGCGCGGCCGCCAGCAGCAGGGTCGCCGCCGCCGACACCGCCCATCCGCGGCTCGGAAGTCTTTGCACGAGCGGATTATACCCGTTCGTGACGGAACCGGACACGCGAGCGGATTCGACTAACTTTCATGGATGCCCGTCTTGCGCTCCACGCTCGCGGTCCTCGCCGTCATGGCCTTGGCCAGCCCCCCGGCCGCCGCTCAGGTGCGCGTGCTCGACGAGGGCAGCTTCACGCTGTACCGCGACGGGAACCGGATTGGCCGCGAGGACTTCTCCATCCGCGAGGCGCCTGGGGCCGATGGGCGTGTGCTCGTGGCGCAGGCCACGGTGGCGATGGGCGCACGCCGGGTCACCCCCGGCGTCAACGCCGACACCTCGGGGATGCCCTTCCGGTACCAGCGCGAAGTCCGCGACAGCGGCCGGGTGGTCGAGACGTACAGCGGCGTGGTCACCGGAATGCGGTACGCGTCGCTGCTGGTTACCCCAGCCGGCGAGTCGGCGCGCGAGTTCCTCCTGCCGGCGGGCACCGTGGCCGCCGACGACGACATCATCCACCAGCTGTGGTTCATCGCCCGGCGGCGCCCGGGAAGCGCCGTGCCGGTGCTGGTTCCCCGGCGCAACGTCGTGGACACCGTGCGCATCGAATCGGCGGGGGCCGAGCGGGTGTCCATCGACCTCCGGCAGTTCGAAACCACCCATCTGGTCCTGCGGACGACGGCCCCGGAGGGCTCCCGGGACGTCTGGGTGGACCGGTCCGGCCGGATCATCAAGGCGTCCCTGCCGGCCCTGGGCCTGTTGGCGCTCCGCGACTGACCGCCTCCGTGAAACTACTGACGGGGGTCCGACGTATGACCATCGTCACCAAATGCCAAAGGATTCCAACCCGATGCGATTCTTGAAGTTGACCGCCATGGCGCTGGTCGTTGCCACGGCCGCGCCGCTCGGTGCCCAGCAGGTGCCCGCCTCGTTGTCGCTCGAAGACGCGATCGGCCTCGCCAAGCGGAACAACCCAACCTACCTGCAGTCCCTCAATGCCCGGCGCCGGGCGGGCAATGCCGTGCGGAACGCGTACGGCGCGTTCCTGCCCACGGCCAACACGTCGCTGGGAGCCAGCTACCGCCAGGGCAAGCCACAGTTCTTCGCCGGCGTGGCGTTCGGCAGCAACTCCGACATCCTGTCGTCGTCGTGGGGGCTGAACTTCAACCTCGGGCTGAGCGCGAACACGTTCGCCAACCTGCGCACCAGCCAGGCGAACGAGGACGCGGCCGACTCCGACGCGCGCACAGCCGAGCTGTCGCTGGTGTCCGGCGTCACGCAACAGTACCTGCTGGTGCTGCAGACGGAGGCGCGGGCGACATTGCAGGACTCGCTGGTCAAGTCCACCCAGCTCCAGCTCGACCTCGCCCGGGCCAAGGCCGGCGTGGGATCGGCCACGTCGCTCGACGTGATGCGGGCCGAAGTGGCGGTGGGGCAGCAGCAGGTGGCTGCCCTGCGGGCGCGCAACCTGGCCGACGTGACGATGCTGCAGCTGTTCCAGCAGCTCGGCGTGCCGAAGCCGGACTCGGTGGTGCTCACGTCGCGCTTCACCGTGACGCAGCCGACGATGAAGGTAGACGCGCTGCTCGAAATGGCGCGGCAGTCGAACCCCACGCTCGCCAGCCTCCAGCACCGTGAGCAGGCGGCGCAGTCGAGCTACCGCGCCGCCCAGGGCGCGTACCTGCCATCGCTGTCCGCAAGCGCATCGTTCGGCGGCTACTCGCAGCAGTACAAGGACGAGAACTACCTCGTGAACCAGGCGGCCGCACAGACCGCGAGCAGCCGCGCCAGCTGCTTCACGACGGACAGCCTCCGCCGGGGAGCCGGCCTCGCGGGCATCACGGCCCAGTGCAGCGCGATCCAGTTCACCGACGCGCAGGCCACGGCGCTCCGCGACGCGAACAACTCGTTCCCCTTCAGGTTCACGTCCAACCCGTACAACCTCTCGCTCGGCATCTCGCTGCCGCTCTTCGACGGGCTCTCGCGCGAGACGCAGCTGCAGAACGCCTCGGCCGGCCGGCAGGACGCGGTGTACCAGGTGCGCGCGCAGGAGCTGAAGATGACGGCCGACGTCACGTCGGCGTGGACGACGCTCATGGCGGGGTACCGGACCTTCCAGCTGCAGGAGCAGAACGCGCAGGCCGCCCGCGCGGCGCTGGAGCTCGCCCAGGAGCGCTACCGGGTGGGCCTGAACAGCCTGGTGGACCTCCAGCAGGCCCGCTCGGACTTCGCGACCGCGGAAACCGACCGGATTGACGCACTCTATGAATTCCACCGTTCGTTCGCGGCGCTCGAGAGTGCCGTCGGCCGGACCCTTCGCTGAACTGAGGCCTGACGTCATGAGCAAGAAAGCCAAGTGGGGCATCTTCGTCGTCGCCATCCTGGTGGTGGGCGGCCTCGCCGCCGCGGCCGCCGCCAAGAGCGGCAACAAGGCGACCGAGGTGCGCATCGAGGGCGTGGAGAAGCGCGACCTCGTGGCATCGGTCACCGCCAGCGGGCAGGTGGCGGCGCACACCAAGGTGGACGTGGCCTCCGACATCACGGGCCGCATCACCAAGCTCGCCGTGAAGGAAGGCGACTGGGTGACCAAGGGCCAGTTGCTGCTCGAGATCGACCAGCAGCAGTACCAGGCGGCGGTGCAGCGGGCCGAGGCGGGCGTGGCGAACGCCCGTGCGGCGTCGGCGCAGGCCGCGGCCAATCTCCAGCAGGCCGAGAGCAGCTACCGCCGCTCGATGGAGATCCGCCAGAGCAACCCCAGCCTCGTAAGCGCCGAGCAGCTCGAGCAGCTCAAGACGTCGGTGGACGTGAACAAGGCGATGGTCGACGCCCAGCGCCACAACGTGGAGCAGGCCGAGGCCAGCCTCACCGACGCCAGGGTCCAGCTCGGCAAGACGACGCTGTACGCGACGATGACGGGGCGGGTCACCCGCCTCAACGTCGAGGCGGGCGAGACGGCGATCATGGGCACGCTGAACAAGGACGCCGCCACGCTGCTCACCATCTCGGACATGTCGCAGCTCGAGACCAAGGTGAAGGTGGACGAGACCGACGTCTCGCGCATCTCGCTCGGCGATTCGGCCGTGGTCCAGCTCGACGCGTTCCCCGACACGACGTTCCTCGGGCGCGTGGTGGAGATCGCGAACAGCTCCGTGCGCGGCGCTACCTCCACGGCCACGACGACCGACCAGGCCGTGGATTACGAGGTGACCATCCGGCTGGTCAACCCGCCGAAGGACACCAAGCCGGACTTCTCGGCGACGGCCAAGATCATCACCGACACCAAGACGAACGTCCTCTCCATCCCGATCATCGCGCTGACCGTGCGCGAGAACGAGGAACTCAAGAACGCCGACACCGCGCAGGTACCGGGGCGCCAGAAGACCACCAAGCAGGTGGGCCGGAAGGACGTGGAGGGAGTGTTCGTGGTGGGCGCCGACAACAAAGTGACCTTCAAGCCCGTAAAGGTAGGGATCGCCGGCGAAAAGTATTTCGAGGTAATTTCCGGGCTGACCGGGAATGAGAAGATCGTCGCCGGCACGTACCAGGCGATCCGGGAACTCAAGGACGGCGCGCTCGTCCGCGAGGCCCCGGCCGCGCCGGCCAACGCCGCGACCACCACCACGAAGAAGTCCGGGAGCTGACCCGCCGTGACCAACGAAACCGAGGAACAATCCCTTTCCACCACCGCCGAGCGACAGGTCGTCGTGGGCGCGGCCGGCAAGGCGCCGGAGAAGGACTGGGTCATCGTCACGCGCGGCCTCAAGCGTGAGTACGACATGGGCGGCGAGATCGTCCGCGCCCTTCGCGGCGTGGACCTCGCCATCCGGCGCAACGAGTACGTGGCCATCATGGGCCCGTCGGGCTCGGGCAAGTCCACGCTCATGAACATGATTGGCTGCCTCGACACGCCCAACGCCGGCGAGTACTGGCTCAACGGCCAGCTCGTCTCGCAGATGAAGGACGACGAGCTCGCCCGCGTCCGGAACAAGGAGATCGGGTTCGTCTTCCAGACGTTCAACCTGCTCCCCCGCGCCACGGCGCTGCACAACGTCGAGCTGCCCCTGGTGTACGCGGGCACCTCGTCGGCCGAGCGCAAGGAGCGCGCCTTCGAGGCCCTGAAGGCGGTGCAGCTGGGCGATCGGGTGCACCACCGGCCCAACGAGCTGTCCGGCGGCCAGCGCCAGCGCGTGGCCATCGCCCGGGCCCTGGTCAACCGGCCGTCCATCCTCCTCGCCGACGAGCCCACTGGCAACCTCGACTCGACCACGTCGGAAGAGATCATGCGGGTGTTCGAGAACCTCGCCGACACCGGCCAGACCGTGATCATGGTGACGCACGAGCCCGACATCGCCGCCCACGCCCGCCGCGTGGTGGTGCTGCGCGACGGCGTCATCGCGAGCGACGACCGCCGGGAGAAGTTCGCCGCGAAGATGGGCTTCTAGCCCGCCCCCCGCAGCCGACCCGCGGTGCCGTTCTTCGAGGCCGTCCGCCTCGCCCTTGCCACCATCCGGGTGCAGAAGCTGAAGAGCTTCTTCACCGCGCTTGGCGTGTGCATCGGCGTCATGTTCCTCATCGCCGTCGTCTCCATCGTCGACGGGATGGGCCGGTACATGGAGCAGGACCTCGTGGGCAAGCTCATCGCCCTCAACTCGTTCGAGCTCCGCCACCGCCCGAACATCAACATCGGCGACGTGGACCCGGCCGTCTGGCGCGAGTACGCCCGCCGCCCCCGGATCCTCGAGAGCGACGTCCAGCCCGTGGTGGACGCCCTCCCCGCGGGCGCGCTCTGGTCCATGTACTCGGACGCGCAGATGCAGGTGGAGTCGCCGTTCTCGCGGCCACGCTCGGCGTCGGTCACCGCCGTGGACGGCCAGTACTTCGAGATCAAGCGCCTCGGCGTCACCGAGGGCCGGCTGTTCACGCCCGGCGAGCTCAGCCAGGGCGCCAGCGTGGTCATCATTGGCCCCGACCTCAAGGCGCGCCTCTTTCCCACGGTCGATCCCATCGGGCGCGACGTCAAGATTGGCGGCAAGCTGTACGCGGTCGTGGGCGTCGGCGAGTCGCTCGGCAGCGCGTTCGGGATGTCGTTCGACAACTACATCTACGCCCCGTTCCGCTCGCCCGTGCACCGCCTGCTGAACCGCGAGGCCAAC
>JAYEKC010000188.1:0-18720 GCA_034716715.1 Gemmatimonadota bacterium
ACGATGACGCCGATGTGCTTGTCGTTGATCTTCACGCCCTGCAGGCGGTACACCTCCTGCACCTCGTTCAGCAGGTACTCCTGCACGGCGCGGGGGCCCTTGATCCGCAGGATGTCGTGCGGGTTCACGGGGCCTTCCGACAACCGGTCGCCGGCGCGCACGCGGTCGCCCTCGTGCACGCGGAGGTGCTTGCCGGCCGCCACTTCGTACAGCTGCGCCTGCTGCGCCTCGTCGGGCTGGCCGTCGGGCTTGAGCGGCTGGACGAAGATCTCGCGCTTGCCGCGCTTGATTTCGCCGAACCGCACGATGCCGTCGACCTCGGAGATGGTCGCCGGGTCCTTGGGCCGGCGGGCCTCGAACAACTCGGCCACGCGCGGGAGGCCGCCCGTGATGTCGCGGGTCTTGTACGCCTCGCGCGAGATCTTGGCGAGCACCGTGCCGGCCGTGATCGTGTCGCCGTGCTCCACGGTGAGCTGCGCGCCCACCGGGATCACGAAGTCGCGGACGCGCTTCTCCTTGCCGCCCTTGGTCTGCCACACCTCGATGTGCGGGTGCAGCTTCTTCTCGCGGTCGTCGATCACGACGCGCTGCCGCAGGCCGGTGAGCTCGTCGAGCTCCTCGGCGAACGATTCGTCCTCGACGAGGTCCACGAACCGGACCTCGCCCTGCGTGTCGGCGATGATCGGGTTGGTGTACGGGTCCCAGCTGTACACCACCTGCTCCTTCGCGACCTCCTCGCCGTCCGTAACCGACAGGATGGCGCCGAGCGGCACCTGCAGCCGCGCCGAGACGGGGGCGTTCTTGTCCTTCGAGGCGCGGATGAAGATCTCGCCCTCGTACGAGGTGACGATTTCCTGGCCTTCGGCGTTGGTGACGTGGATCAGCCGGTCGCCGAACTCGATGAAGCCGGCCACCTTCGTCTTGCGGGCCGTCTGCTCGGCGATGCGGGCCGCCGTGCCGCCGATGTGGAAGGTCCGCAGGGTGAGCTGCGTGCCCGGCTCGCCGATGGACTGGGCGGAGATGATGCCCACGGCCTCGCCGATGTCCACCATCTGCATGGTGGCCAGGTTGCGGCCGTAGCACATGCGGCAGAGGCCGCGCTTGGCCTCGCACGTGAGGACGGACCGGATCTTGATGGTCTCGATCCCCGACTCCTCGATCGCGCGCGCGGTGTCCTCGTCGATCATCTGGCCGGTCTCGACCAGCAGCGTGCGCCGGCCCGACTCGTCGAGGAGCTGCGGGTCCTCCACGTCCTCGGCGGCCACGTTGCCGACGATGCGCTCCGACAGGGGCTCGATGATGTCCTCGCCTTCCTTCAGCGCGCCGATCTCGAGGCCCATCACGGTGCCGCAGTCCTCCTCGCTGATCGTCACGTCCTGCGCCACGTCGCAGAGGCGGCGGGTCAGGTAGCCGGCGTCGGCCGTCTTCAGCGCCGTGTCGGCGAGGCCCTTGCGGGCGCCGTGCGTCGAGATGAAGTACTCGAGCACGGAGAGGCCCTCGCGGAAGTTCGACTTGATGGGGCTCTCGATGATCTCGCCGATGCCGCCGGTGAGCTTCTTCTGCGGCTTGGCCATCAGGCCGCGCATGCCCGCCAGCTGGCGGATCTGGTCACGCGAGCCGCGCGACCCGGAGTCGAACATCATGAACACCGGGTTGTAGCCGCTCTGCGACTCGCGCATGCGCTTGACCATCGCGTCGGCGATGTCGCTGTTCGCGTGCGTCCAGGTGTCGATCACCTTGTTGTAGCGCTCGCCGTTCGTGATGTTGCCCGTCTGGTAGGCCTTCTGGAACCGCTCCACGCGGGCCGTGGCCTCCTCGAGCAGCGACTCCTTCTCGCCGGGGATCTCGAGGTCCTCGATGCCGATGGAGACGCCGCCACGCGTGGCGTTGCGAAAGCCGAACTCCTTCAGCCGGTCGAGGAACGCGACCGTCTCGGCGAGCCCGCTCCGGCGGTACGACTCGAAGACCAGCTCGGAGAGCGCCTTCTTCTTCATGTCGCGGTTCTGGAACGGCACGCCGGCCGGGACGATCTGGTGGAACAGCACGCGGCCGACCGTCGTCGTCACCCACTGCGGCTTGTCGCCGGGCAGGAGGTAGCGGACGGGCGTGTGGAGGTCGAGGCGGCCCATCGCGACCGACATCTCGACCTCGGCGGCGAGCGTGAAGCTGGGCAGCTTCACGGCGCGCTTCGCGTCGCGCGCGAGGTCGTCGAAGCCCGGCGGCGCCTTGGTCGCGAAATAGCACCCGAGCACGATGTCCTGGCTCGGCTCGGCCACGGGGCGGCCGTCGGCCGGCTTGAGGATGTTGTTGCTCGAGAGCATGAGCACCCGCGCCTCGAGCTGCGCCTCGTACGACAGCGGCACGTGCACGGCCATCTGGTCGCCGTCGAAGTCGGCGTTGAAGGCCGCGCAGACGAGCGGGTGGATGCGGATGGCCTTGCCCTCGACCAGCACCGGCTCGAACGCCTGGATGCCCAGGCGGTGGAGCGTCGGCGCGCGGTTGAGCAGCACCGGGTGGTCGCGGATGATCTCCTCGAGGATCTCGTACACCTCGTTCGACTCGCGCTCCACGATCTTCTTGGCGCGCTTGACCGTCTCGGCGATGCCCTTCTCCACGAGCTTGTGGATGATGAACGGCTTGAACAGTTCCAGCGCCATGGCCTTGGGCAGGCCGCACTGGTGCAGCGAGAGCTCGGGGCCCACGACGATCACGGACCGGCCCGAGTAGTCCACGCGCTTGCCCAGCAGGTTCTGGCGGAACCGGCCCTGCTTGCCCTTCAGCATGTCGGACAGCGACTTGAGCGGGCGCTTGCCGCGGCCGCGGATGGCCTTCGACCGGCGGCCGTTGTCGAACAGCGCGTCCACCGCCTCCTGCAGCATGCGCTTCTCGTTCCGGAGGATGACTTCCGGCGCGCGGTGCGCGATGAGCTTGACGAGGCGGTTGTTGCGGTTGATGACCCGGCGGTACAGGTCGTTCAGGTCGCTCGTGGCGAACCGGCCGCCGTCGAGCGGCACCAGCGGGCGGAGGTCCGGCGGGATCACCGGGATCACGTCGAGGATCATCCACTCCGGCTTGTTGCGGATGGCGCCGTGGTCGCCCGAGTTCCGGAACGCGTCCACGACCTTCAGCCGCTTGAGCATCGCCTTCTTCTTGTGCTGCGACGTCTCCACGAGCACGTCCTTGCGGAGCTGCTCGGCGAGCTTGTCCACGTCGAGGCGGCGGAGCAACTCGCGCACCGCCGGCGAGCCGATGTCGGCGTTGAAGGCCGAATCGCCTTCCTCGCGCGCCTTGGCCCGGAGCGTCAGGTACTGCTCCTCGTCGAGCAGCTCGTTCGCCCGGACTTCCTGCTGGCCCGGGTCGATGACGACGTAGTTCGAGTAGTACACCACCTTCTCGAGGTCACGCAGCGTGAGGTCGAGGAGGTTGCCCATCGGGCTCGGCAGCGTCTTGAAGAACCAGATGTGCGCCACCGGCACGGCGAGCTCGATGTGCCCCATGCGGTCGCGACGCACCTTGCTCAGCGTCACCTCGACGCCGCAGCGGTCGCAGATCACGCCGCGATAGCGGATGCGCTTGTACTTCCCGCAGTGGCACTCCCAGTCCTTCACCGGACCGAAGATGCGCTCGCAGAAGAGGCCGTCCTTCTCCGGCTTGAACGACCGGTAGTTGATGGTCTCGGGCTTGGTCACCTCGCCCCACGACCACCAGCTGCGGAGGCCGGCCATCTCGAGGCGCTCGCGCTCCTTGGAGTCGCGGGGGCCGCGGATCTCCTCGGGGGAAGCGATCCGGACCTGGATATAGTCGAACGCGGAGCTGCGCTGTTCGCGCGCGTTGCGGAAGTCAATCATGGGTTATTCCTCGCTCCCGTTGGAGAAGGGAGAGCCGAAGCCGTCGGCGTTGGCCTCCATCGTGACGTGGATGCCCAGCGCCTGGAGTTCCTTCACGAGCACGTTGAACGACTCGGGCGTGCCCGGCTCGGGCAGGTTCTGGCCCTTGACGATCGCCTCGTACACGCGCGACCGGCCGTTCACGTCGTCGGACTTCACCGTGAGGATTTCCTGCAGGGTGTGCGCCGCGCCGTACGCCTCCAGCGCCCACACCTCCATCTCGCCGAACCGCTGGCCGCCGAACTGCGCCTTGCCGGCGAGCGGCTGCTGCGTGACGAGTGAGTACGGCCCGATGGACCGCGCGTGGATCTTGTCGTCCACGAGGTGCGACAGCTTCAGCATGTAGATCTCGCCGACCGTCACCGGCGTGGCGAACCGCTCGCCCGTCCGGCCGTCGCGCAGCGCGATCTTGCCGCCCGGCTGCAGCCCGGCGTGCTGCACCAGCTCGGCCGCGGCGGCGTCCACGTCGGCGTCGGTCTTGCTCTCCAGGATCGCCGCGAGCGCCGGCAGGCCCATGGCCTTGAGCGTCGCCACGCCGTCCTGCGCCGCCGACTTCTCGGCGTCCTTCGCGGCCTTCTTGAACTCGGCCTTGCGGGCCGCCGGGAAGTCCTCGCCCTCGGCGGCGCCTTCATTGAAGGTCACCGCGTGGGCCGCCGCAGCCAGCTCGCGCTCGGCGAGTTCCTTCGCCGCGGCCGCGACGTAGTCGCGCACGCCGTGGTAGATGTCGCGCGTCTCCTGCGACATCGCCCGGCTCGACAGGTCGTTCAGCTTGGCGTCGACGAGCAGCTCGACGTGCTCGGCCGAGGCGACCTTGGGCCGGATGTCGCCCAGCAGGGTCTTCAGGTGCTTGTCCGACGGCGCGGGCGCCTCGGCCGCCAGCCGCAGCGCGCCGCGCACCCAGTTCAGTGCGGCCAGCTTGAGCAGCAGGCCGATCTCGCGCTCGTTCGCCCCCTGGAACACGGGGGTCTTGGCGTAGAACCCGAGGATCCGTGCGGCCCACCCGAGGTGGGTCTCGAGGATCTGGCCCACGTTCATGCGGCTCGGCACGCCCAGCGGGTTGAGGACGATGTCCACGGGCCGGCCGTCGGGGAGGAACGGCATGTCCTCCTCGGGCACGATGCGGGCGACGATGCCCTTGTTGCCGTGGCGGCCCGCCATCTTGTCGCCCACCGAGATCTTGCGCTTCTCGGCGAGGTAGACCTTCACCAGCTGGATGACGCCCGGGGGCAGCTCGTCGGGCTGGAGGATGCGGTCGATCCGCTCCTCGGCCTTCTCCTCGATCTTCGCCTTGACCTCGTTGGCGGCCTCGATGATCTCGCGGACGGCGTCGTTGACCTTCTTGTTCTCGACGCGGAAGGTCTTGAGGTCGAGGGTCGCGAGGCGGAGGCCGTCGAGCACCTCGCCCGTGAGCTTCGTGCCGGCGGGGATGGCCTCCTCGACCGTGCCCGCCTTGAGCGCGAGCGCGACGGTCTGGCCGTCGAGCAGCTCCTTCAGCTCGCCGTCCCGCACGTCGTTCACGCGCACCTTCTCCTCGCCCTCGAGGCGGCGCACCTCGCCGATCCGCTCGCCGCGGTCCTTCTCGACCACCTGGTCCTCGATGCGCGAGAAGATCTTCACGTCGATGACCACGCCCTCCACGCCCGGCGGCACCTTGAGCGACGAATCCTTCACGTCCTTCGCCTTCTCGCCGAAGATGGCCGTGAGCAGCTTCTCTTCCGGGGAGAGCTCCGTCTCGCCCTTGGGCGTGATCTTGCCCACGAGGATGTCGCCGGGGCGCACGTGGGCGCCGATGCGGACGATGCCCCGTTCGTCGAGGTCCACGAGCGACTCCTCGGAGACGTTCGGGATCTCGCGCGTGATTTCCTCCTGCCCGCGCTTGGTGTCGCGCACGTGCAGCTCGAGCTCCTGGATGTGGATGGACGAGTACACGTCGTCCTTCACCAGCCGCTCGGAGAGGACGATGGCGTCCTCGAAGTTGTGCCCGTACCACGGCATGAACGCGACGAGCACGTTCGAGCCGAGGGCGAGCTGGCCCTGCTCGGTGCCGGCGCCGTCGGCCAGGACCTCGCCGTGCTTCACGGACTGCCCGCGCCGGACGATCGGGCGCTGGTTGATGGCGGTGTCCTGGTTGGTGCGCCAGTACTTGCGGAGGCGGTAGCGGTCCTGCTGGGTGAGGCGGGCGAGCGGGGCGTCACCGCCCTTCTTGCCCTTCTCCACCGGGCCCGCGTCCACGATGATCTCGTCGGCGGTCACGCGCGTCACCACGCCGGCGCGCTTCGCGATGACGGTGGCGCCGGAGTCGCGCGCGACGGTCTCCTCGAGTCCCGTGCCCACGAGCGGCGTCTGCGGGTTGAGGAGCGGCACGCTCTGGCGCTGCATGTTCGAGCCCATGAGCGCGCGGTTCGCGTCGTCGTGCTCGAGGAACGGGATGAGCGCCGCGGCGATCGACACGAGCTGCTCGGGCGCCACGTCCATGAAGTCGATGCGGTCCGGCGGCGTGAGCGGGAAGTCCGACCCCTGCCGGCAGAGGACCAGCTCGTCCACGAACGTCCCGTCGTCGTTCAGCCGGGCGTTCGCCTGCGCGATGGTCGCGTCCTCCTCGCGGTTGGCGTCGAGCCACTCGAGCTCGCCCGACACCTTGCCGTTCTTCACGACGCGGTACGGCGTCTCCACGAAGCCGAGGTCGTTGACGCGCGCGAAGCACGCGAGCGACGTGATGAGGCCGATGTTCGGCCCTTCCGGCGTCTCGATGGGGCACATCCGGCCGTACTGCGAGTAGTGCACGTCGCGGACCTCGAAGCCCGCGCGCTCGCGCGTGAGGCCGCCCGGCCCGAGCGCCGACAGGCGGCGCTTGTGGGTCAGTTCGGCCAGCGGGTTGGTCTGGTCCATGAACTGCGACAGCTGGCTCGACCCGAAGAACGCCTGGATCACCGCCGACACCGTGCGCGCATTGACGAGGTCGTCGAGCGAGATCTTCTCGGTGTCCTGGTTGATGCTCATCCGCTCCTTCACCAGCCGCGCCATGCGCGAGAGGCCCACGGAGAACTGGTTGGCGATGAGCTCGCCCACCGAGCGGATGCGGCGGTTGCCCAGGTGGTCGATGTCGTCCACGTGCCCGCGGCCCTCGTGGAGTTCCACGAGGTAGCGCACGATGGCGATGAAGTCGTCCTTCGTGAGGACGGTGTGCCCGGCCGGCGTCGCGAGGCCGAGCCGCTGGTTGATCTTGTAGCGGCCCACGCGGCCGAGGTCGTAGCGCTTGGGCGAGAAGAAGAGCCGCTCCAGGGCCTGCTTGGCGGTCTCCTTGTTCGGCGCGTCGCCGGGCCGGAGCAGCGAGTAGATCGCCTTGAGCGCCTCGGCTTCGCCGACCTCGGCGTCGGTGGACTCCTTGTGCCCGCGGCGGCGCCGCGACTCGTCGTCGTAGTGCGCCGGGTTGGTGGGATCCTTGGCGATCGTGTTCTTGATGAGCGTGCTCTCGGCGCGCCCGCTCGGGACGAAGCAGCGGGCCTTGGCGAGGCCGTGCTTGCGAAGCCGCTTGACCACGGTCTCCTTGAGGGTGTCGCCGGCCTCGGCGATCACCTCGCCCGTCTCGGGGTCCATCTCGTCCACCGCGATGACGCGCGGCGTGGGGCGCTCGCCGCGCTCCATCGCCTCGAGCTCGTCGCGGAGGTCCACGGCCGCGTAGCTCGCAAACACCTTGATCTTGTCGATCTTGAGGCGGCGGAGGCGGTTGTAGACCTCCTCGGTCAGCTCGTCGCCCTCGCGCACCAGCAGGTCGGCCTCGGCGCGCTCGCGTTCGGCCCGCGCCTTCTTGGTCTTGAGCTTCGGCGCGTCGGGCTGCGCCTCCTCGCCGGCGAGGGTGATGTTCTGCGCGACGATGGCGCCGATCACCTCGCGGTTCTCCGCGCGGCCCTCGCGCTTCTTGGTGAGGTCGAGTTCGCGCACGGCGAAGAACAGGCGGAGGATGTCCGAGTTCGACCCGTAACCGAATGCGCGCAACAGTGCGGTGGCCGGGAACTTCTTCTTCTTGTCGATGTGGACGTAGATCACGTCGTGGATGTCGACGGTGAACTCGACCCACGACCCGCGGAACGGGATGATGCGCGCGGAGATGAGGCGCTGGCCGTTCGGGTGGGTGGACTCCTCGAACACGACGCCCGGCGAGCGGTGCAGCTGGCTCACGATCACGCGCTCGGCGCCGTTGATGACGAACGTGCCGAGGCTGGTGAGCAGTGGGAGCTCGCCGAGGTAGACTTCCTTCTCGATCTGGTTCTTGACGCGCTTCTTGCCGTCGGCCGCGGCCTCCTCGAACACCGTCAGGACCAGCGTGGCCTTGAGGGGTGCCGAGTAGGTCATGTCACGCTCGATGCACTCTTCCACGGAGTACTTCGGCTCGCCCAGCGTGTACTTCTTGAAGTCGAGCGAGAAGTTCTCGTGGACGTCGGTGATGGGGAACAGGTCCTTGAAGACCCGCTCCAGGCCGACGTCCTCGCGGTTGTGCGCCGCGGCGTCGAGCTGCAGGAGCGACTCGAACGCGCGCGTCTGGATGTCGAGCAGGTGGGGCATGTCCATGCCCTGCTCGAGCTTGCCGAACGAAATCTGCTTGATCATGTCGTGCCGGGGCTCACCCGGATGGTGCGGAGCGAAGCACAAAGCGCCACGCCCCGCCGCCCGCCGGGAACGTTCCCGGCCGGGCGGCGGCGCGCGTGCAAGTCAACTGCGGTACGGCGGGTGGTGCGGAGGAGCGACAGGGTCACGGTGTCGAGGTCGGAAGTGACGGGCCAGGACACGCGGGGCGGCCGGGGGCCGCGCCGCGCGCCGACGCGTTACTTGACCTCGACCGTCGCGCCCTGCTCCTCGAGCTTGGCCTTGATCTGCGCGGCCTCGTCCTTCGTGACGCCGGCCTTCACGGTCTGGGGCGCGGTATCCACCATGTCCTTGGCCTCCTTGAGGCCGAGGCCGGTGATCTCGCGCACCACCTTGATGACCTGGATCTTCTTCGCGCCGGAGTCCTTGAGCATCACCGAGAACTCGGTCTGCTCCTCGGCCGCCGCCGCCGCGCCACCGCCACCACCGGCCGGGGCGCCCGCGGCCACCGCCGCGATCGTGACGTTGAACTTCGTCTTGAAGGCTTCGATGAGCTCGGCCAGCTCGACGACCGACATGTTGCCGATCGCGTCGAGGATCTCGTCCTTGCTCAGGGTTGCATTCGCCATTGTTCCGTTCTCCGTAGGTATCCCCCAGGGTCCCCTGGGGCGTGTTGGTCAGGCAGACGCCTGGGGAATCAAGCCGTGGTTTCTCCGGCCTCGAGCTGCTTCATCCTGCCCTCGAGGGCCAGCGCGAACATCGCCAGCACGCTGCTGAACGCGCCGAGGAGCTGCGAGAGCGCCTCGTCACGCGTGGGCAGCGCGGCCAGCTTCTTGACGAGCGCCTCGTCCACCGGCGCCCCTTCGTACACCCCGCCCTTCACGGCGGGACGCTGCTCGTTCTCCTTCGCGAACTCGGTGAGCAGCTTGGCCGCCGTGATGCCGTCCTTCGCGACGACGACACCCGTCGGGCCCTTCAGCCGGACGCCCGCGAAGCCCGCCTCGTTCACGGCCTTGAGCGCCAGCGTGTTCTTGATCACCACGTACTCGACGCCCGCACGGCGGAGCCGGCGGCGCAGGTCCGTCATCCGCTTCACGTTCAGTCCCGTGAAGTCGGTGTAGTACAGGGCGTTGGCGCCCTTCAGCTTCTGCGTGAGCTCGGCAACGAGCTGTTCCTTTTCGGGTCGCTTCATGGCCGTTACCGGTAGGGGGTCGTGTCGATGCGGACGCCGGGCCCCATCGTGCTGGACACGGCGACCGTGCGGACATAGACGCCCTTCGCCGTGCTGGGCTTGACCCGCACGAGCGTGTCCATCAGCGCCTGGAAGTTCGTCTCGAGGGACTCCACCGGGAACGACACCTTCCCGATCGCGGCGTGGACGATGCCCGCCTTGTCCACCCGGAACTCGATCTTGCCGGCCTTCGTTTCCTTCACGGCCTGGCCGACGTTCATCGTGACGGTGCCCGCCTTCGGGTTCGGCATCAGGCCGCGCGGGCCGAGAATCCGGCCCAGCTGGCCCACCTGCCCCATCTGGTCGGGCGTCGCGATCATCACGTCGAAATCGGTCCAGCCGTCCTTGATCTTCTGGACGTACTCGTTGCCGACGAAGTCGGCACCGGCCGCCTCGGCCTCCTTGGCCTTGTCGCCGACGGCGATGACGAGGACGCGCACCGACTTGCCCGTGCCGGCGGGCAGCACCACGGTGCCGCGGACCGCCTGGTCGGCGTGCTTCGGGTCCACCCCGAGGCGCACCGCCACGTCGACCGTCTCGTCGAACTTGGCGAACGCGGTCTTCTTGACCAGCTCCAGCGCCGCGCGGGGCCCGTGCAGGGCCGCGACGTCGCCGCGGGTCTCGACCGCCTTGCGGAACTTCTTGCCGTGGGTGCGCATCAGTCCGTCACCTCCACACCCATCGAGCGCGCCGCGCCGGCCACCATCGCCATCGCGGACTCGAGCGAATCGCAGTTCAGGTCGGGCATCTTGAGCTCGGCGATCTTCTTGACCTGAGCTTTGGTGATGGTGCCCACCTTGTTGCGGTTCGGCTGGCCCGACCCCTTCTCGATCCCCGCTTCCTTCTTGACGAGCACCGCCGCCGGCGGCGTCTTCAGGATGAAGCTGAAGGACTTGTCGGCGTAGATCGTGATCTCGACCGGAAGGATCGTGTCCTGGCCCTGGGTCTTTGCATTGAACTCCTTGCAAAAGGCCATGATGTTGATCCCCTGCGGACCGAGCGCGGTGCCGACGGGAGGGGCCGGGTTCGCCTTGCCTGCAGGGATCTGCAGCTTGACGAAACCGACTGCCTTCTTTGCCATCGTACTCCCCTTCTTCGCAGTAGCGGGCCGAGGCCCGCTGGCTCCCACTGGCGCTTAGCGTCGGAGTGGTGGCCGACGTCCCGCTGGTCAGTGCCTAGTGCGCCCGCAACTGCAGGTAGTCCAGTTCCACGCTCGTCGGCCGCCCGAACAACGACACCGACACGCGCACCTTGCCCTTGTCCGCCATCACTTCCTCGACCGTCCCGTTGAAGTCCGTGAACGGTCCCTCCGTGATGGCCACCGCTTGGCCGACGAGGAACGGAATGTCCTCCTTCGGCGCCTCCTCGACCGCCTCGTCGGCAACGCCGAGGAGCCGGTTCACCTCGTCCGGACGCAGCGGGTGCGGATCACGATCCTTGCCCACGAACTTGATCACGCCCTGGATTGAGTTCACGGCGTGCAGCGTCTCCTGGTCCACGTCCATCTCCACGAGCACGTAGCCCGGGAAGACCTTCCGCTCCACCGTCACCTTCTTGCCGTTCTTGATCTCCACGACCTGCTCGGTAGGCACGAGGGCCTGCCGGATGCGCCGCTCGGCCGCCGGCGTCGGGTCCGCGTCGATGCGCCGCTGCAGCAGCGTGCGCACCTTGTTCTCGTGGCCCGACGTTGTCTGGATGGCGTAGAAACGGTGCATCTCAGCCGAACAGCCTGGGCAGCAGCCGGACCAGCACCAGCTGCAGCACGTTGTCCATCACGAAGATCACGAGCCCCACGAACAGCGAGAGCGCGACGACGCCGATGGACAGCTGGCGCACCTGGCCCCAGTCGGGCCACGTGACCTTCCGCATCTCCGCCATCACCTCGTGGTAGAACACCGTCGCCCACGAGACGCCCCGCCGCACCGGGCCCGGTGTCGGCGCCGCCTGGACCGGAACCGACACCTACTTGGTCTCCTTGTGCACCTGGTGCTTGTTGCACCGGGGGCAGTACTTCTTCCACTCCACGCGCTCCGGGTGGAGGCGCTTGTTCTTCATCGTGAAGTAGTTCCGGTTTTTGCACTCGCCGCAGGCGAGGATGATCTTTTCGCGTGGCATCGTCCGTCCTCAGGTCTTGCCGTTCCGTCCGTCTTGCTTGCTTCCAGAGCACGCGACCGGGATTGAACCGGTGACCTCACCCTTACCAAGGGTGTGCTCTACCGACTGAGCTACGCGTGCATGTCCTCGGTCCGCGTCTGTCTACTGTCTACTGTCTACTGTCTACTCTCAGAGCGGGAGACGGGGCTCGAACCCGCGACATCAAGCTTGGAAGGCTTGCGCTCTACCAACTGAGCTACTCCCGCATGCCGACCGGTCCCGCCGTCCTGCACAGCCACACCTGCATCCGGATGGTGGGGGAAGGATTCGAACCTTCGAAGGCATAAGCCGGCAGATTTACAGTCTGCTCCCGTTGGCCACTTGGGTACCCCACCCGAAGCGAATCTGCGCCGCCTGCCGTTCTCCCCGTTCGTCCTCCAACCGGTTGCCGTCATTTCGCTGCCGCAGAGCTGACGGCGAGAATCGAACTCGCAACCGCCTGATTACAAATCAGGTGCTCTGCCAATTGAGCTACGTCAGCGACGAGCCGTTTTTCGCGAGCCTTAAAACGTAGTTGACCCGGGAAATCAGGTCAAGCCGTTGAGGGACCGAACTTTACGCGAGGTCGATGAACGGCGGCCCTTGTCAGCCGCGCCGCACGCACCAGGCCGCTAGCGCACCTTCTTCCAGCGGGTTCCGGCCGGCGAGTCCTCGATCGCTATCCCCTTTTCCTCCAACGCCTTGCGCACGGCGTCGGCCGTGGCGAAGTCCCGCGCCGCGCGCGCCGCGGCCCGCGTGGCCAGTTGTTCCTCCACCCAGGTCGCGAGCTCGGCATCGGCCGTTCCGCGGTCCGGCTCGATGTCGAGCACCGCGTTCACCTGGCGGAATGCATCCCGCGCCTTGGCGAGTGCGGCGGGGTCGGAGCCGCGGGTGTCGAGTGCGCGGTTGGCCGCGTGGATGAACTCGAACAGCGCGCCCACCGCACGGGGGGAGTTGAGGTCGTCGGCGAGCGCGGCCGTGGCCTCGATCACGAGCGTATCCGCCGCTTCGGCGAGCGCCTGGTTCCCGGCGTGCTCACGGTCGAGGCGCTCGGCAAAGTCCCCCACCCGGCGCACCGCCTCCATCGAGGCCTCGAGCGCCGCGCCGGAGAAGTTGAGCTGCTTGCGATAGTGCGTGGAATACACGAAGTGGCGCAGCGCGGCCGCGCTCACGCCTTCCTCGCGGAGGTCGGCGACGGTACTCACGTTGCCGACCCGCTTCGCCATCTTGGCCCCGTCGGTGAGCAGGAACTCGCCGTGGCACCAGAAGCGCGCGAACGGCTTGCCGGTGGCTGCCTCGCTCTGCGCGATCTCGTCCTCGTGATGGGGGAACGTCAGGTCCACGCCGCCGGCGTGGATGTCGATCGTCTCGCCGAGGAGCGCCATCGCCATCGCCGAGCACTCGAGGTGCCAGCCCGGGCGGCCGCGCCCCCATGGCGAGTCCCACGCCGCGCCGCAGGCCTCGTCCTCGGGCTTGGCCGCCTTCCACAGGGCGAAGTCCTGCGCGTTTTCCTTGGCGTAGTCGTCCTGCGCCACCCGCGCGCCCGCACGGATTTCCCTGGTGTCGAGGCGCGACAGCCGCCCGTACGCGGGAAACTTCGCGATCGCGAAGTACACGGACCCGTCGTCGGCCTTGTACGCCACGCCGTTCGCCTCGAGGCGCTTCACGAGGTCGATCATCTCGGCGATGTACGCCGTGGCGCGGGGGTAATGCTCCGCGCGCTGGATGCGCAGGTACTCGCGGTCGGCGTGGAACGTATCGACCACGGGGTTCGTGAGCGCGCTGATGGAGAGGCCGCGCTCGGCCGCCCGCTTGATGATCTTGTCGTCCACGTCCGTCAGGTTCATCACCTGCTCGACGGCCCAGCCGCGCATGCGCAGCGCGCGCCGGAGCAGGTCCTCGAACAGGAACGTGCGGAAGTTGCCGAGGTGCGCCGGGTTGTAGACCGTGGGACCGCACGTGTACAGGCGCACGGTCGTGCCGTCGGCCGGCGCAAAGGGCTCGACCTTCCGGGTCAACGAATTGAAGAGGCGAAACTCGGGCACGGCCGAAAGCTAGCGCATCACCCCGGTGCGACGGGACGGCGGGGCGCGCCCTCGGCCACGCGCCGCCGCGTCGGCCCGCCCGGCGCCACCACGCGCGACGCGCGCACCTCGATGCCGAGGGCGCGGCACTCGCTGAGCACCTGCTCCGCCGACAGCCGCGCGAGCGGCACGCGGAGCGCCCGCCCCCGCCGATAGACGCTCGGGACGCGGAGCGCGAGCCGGGACCGTGCCTCGATCGGCAGTGACACGTCGAGCTCCAGCGCGGCGTGCCCGTCCGTCGCGGGCCCGAGCCGGCCGGCCACCATCAGGTGCACCCGTGCGGGCTCGATCGCCGCAAGGGCCGCCGGGTCGCGCGCACCCACGACGATCGCGGTGCCGTTCGCCAGCACGCACCGGAGGACCTGCGCGAGCCGCGCACGCTCGGCGGGCGACAGGGCATCGAACGGACGGTCGAGCAGCAGGACGCGCGGAACGGTGAGCAAGGCGGCGGCAATCGCGACGCGCGCCGAAACGCCGGGGGTCAGGTGGCCCACCCGGATGCGGGCGAACGCCTGCAAGTCCACGAGGGCCATGGCGGCGTCCACGTCGGCGTCGGGCACGCCGGGCAGGTCGGGCCCCTGCGACGCCGAGAACTCCAGCCACGCGCGCACGGAGAGGTACGCGTGGCCTTCCGCGCACGCCGGCGCGTACGCGGCGCGGGCGGCGGTCCAGCGATGCGAGCCGAGCCAGCGGACGCAGCCCGCGTCGGGCCCGACCAGCCCGGCTCCGCACAGGAGCAGCGTGGTGAGGCCGGCCCCGGGCCCCGCGGCGATGCCCACGCATTCTCCCGGCGCGACGACCAGGCACGCGGCGTTCAGCGCCGGCCGGCCGGCCGTTCCGTACCGGACGGTGGCGTCGTGGAGGAGGAGGGCGGGCTCGGTCACGGGAGCACGATGGCATCCCGCCGCCCGGAACGCGCCACCGTTCGGTGGCGCTCGCCATCAATTCACTGCGGCCCGGCCGGAGGCGCGGAGGCAGTCGCGGGGGCGCCGGCCGCCGCCGGCGCGGCGGGCGCCGCATCCGCAGGAGATGCATCCGGCGCGTCGCCGTAGATGCGTTCCTTCAGGACCTTGCGCGTCGCCACGAGGATGACGGCGAGGAGCGGGACCGCAACCAGCAGGCCGACCGGCCCGACGACCGTCCCGACCACGAGTACGGACATGATGGTCAGCACGGGCGGGAGCTTCACGCCACGCTCGAACACCATGGGCGCGATGAAGTTGCCCTCGATGACGTGCACGACGACGCCGAGCAGGAGCACCAGGATGACGGGAACGGCGCCGCGGTCGAGCACGAAGAGCGCCGGGAGGACCGTGCTCACGAGTGTGCCGAAGAACGGCACGATCGCCGCAAGGCCAGCAAAGATGCCGAACGCGAGCCAATACGGGACGTCGAGGGCCCACAGGCCAAGCGCGGTGAGGGCGCCGAGGACGGCCATGTTGAAGATTTGCGCGAACACCCACTGGCGGAGCGCGAGGCCCCAGGCGGCGATCACGTCGCGGGCGAGGCCCCGGTGCGGGGGTGGGACGAGCCCGACGGCGAACTCGGTGTACAGCCGGGGGGCGCGCGCGAAGTAGATCGCCATCACCGCCACGGACACCACGTTGATCAGCCCATGGACGAGGTTGAAGACGCGCGGGAAGATGCCGGCAACCATCTCCTCCGCCTGCGCGATCAGGGCGTCCACGACGTCGCGCTGCCGGTCGCCGCCGACGAACGGCTCGAGTGCCGGGAACCGATCCACCATGCGGCCGAGCCAGTCCTGCCACGCCGTGACGTACCTCGGGAGGTTGGCGGCGAGCTGCCGCACCTGGTCGACGACCGGCGGAACGAGAAGCGCCTCGATGCCCCAGAGCACGAGGAGGGTGGCCGTGATGGCGGTCGTGAACGCGAGCGGACGCCGCCATCGCGTGCGCCACTCGATCGTGACGGTGAGCGCCGCGAGGTACACGGCGATCAGAATCGCGATGAACAGCAGGACAAGCAGGTGGAGCGCCTGCCACGCGACGACGAGGGCGATGCCCGTCAGCACGACGGCCGTGATGCCGGGCCGCCGAGAGGCGACCGGCATCGCAGCCGTGGGGGACGGCGGGCCGGCGTCGGCCAATCCTACTTCTTCTCCCCGCCTGCGTCCTCGATCTCGGCGTGCACCTCTTCCTCGCCTGCGCCGATGCGCCGGGGTGCGGACGATCCGGGCGGGAGCAGCCCCATCTTCTCCTTGAGGGCGAGCAACCGCTGCTCGGCGTCGGCCGTGCCGGCGACCTTCTCGAGGCGCTTGAAGTCGCTGACGAGCCGGTCGCCCGAGAACTCCTCGTCGATCTCGGACGAGGCTTTGATCATGCGCTCGTTCTGCTCGATCTTCTCCTCCATCCGGGCGAACGCCTCGAAGGCGCTCTTCTCGGACATGGACGACATCGTCTGCGCGATGCGCTGCTGGGCCTGCGCGCGCCGCTGGCGGGCGAGCAGGAGGTTCTTCTTGCGCTTCGCCTCCTCGATCTTGTCGTTGAGGTCGCGCAGCTGGTTCTTGAGCTTCTCGGTCTCGAGCGCGTGCGACTGCCACGTGGCCTGCAGCTGCTGGGCGTGCTGCTCGTGCTCGCCCTGGCGGACGAGCGCCTGCCGGGCGAGGTCCTCGCGATTCTCCTTCAGCGCAAGCATCGCCTTCTGTTCCCAGTCCTTGGCGTTCTTGAGCTCCGTCTCGGTCTGGTCCTTGAGGCGCTTCTCGTCGGCGATGGCGGCGGCCACCTGCTGCTTGGCACTCGCCAGCTGGCCCTTCATGTCCGTGACGATCTGGTCCAACATCTTCTCCGGATTCTCCGCGCGGGAGATCAGGTCGTTGATGTTGGACTTGAACAGCGTGGCGATGCGGTCGAAGATGCCCATCGTCAGCGTGCCTCTCGGAAGGTCGCGAGCTCGCGGATGTGCGAGGCCAGCGCGAGGGTGATGCTCTCATACGCGGCGAGGAACTCCTCGAAGTCGAGGTGCGCGAGTTCGAGGGCCTCCGTCAGCACCACGGCGTTCTCCTGGATGCCGTACGACCCGTGCAGCAGGTCGGTCGCGTTGAGCTCCAGGAGCCGCCGGCTGAGGGCCGCCTGGCGCGCCGCGTCCTTCGGCAGGTCCATCACCTTCACGCGGAGCACGACTACCGGCGGGGAGTGGTGGACCACCACGCCGAAGTCGAGGTCGCCGGCCGGCCGGACGTTCCACAGCCCGTCCGAGACCTCCTCGTACGTCGCCCCGGTGGAATCGAGCCGGTCGAGGAAGGTTTCGACGTCGTCTTGTGTGACCATATCATCAGGCTCCGGTGTCTGCCGATGGTCCTACGGGAGGACGCACCCCGGAAGTTTCGCTCCGACACGTCGCCCGGCGCCAGTGAATCCACTCATTTAATGATTGGCGCCCCGCGGGCGACCGCCTACGGACCACGCTTGATCTGGACGAGCCGTTCCCGCGCGAGCCGCCGGCCGGTGGGGGTGGCCGCCAGGCCGCCGCCGGCCGTCTCGCGGTACCGCACGTCCATGGCCGCCCCGATCTCGCCCATCGTGTCGATCACCTCGTCGGCCGGGATGGCGAACTCGACGCCGGCGAGCGCCATCTCCACGGCCGCCAGCGCGATGGCGCTGCCGGTAGCGTTGCGAAATACGCAGGGCAGCTCGACGAGGCCGCCGAGGGGGTCGCACACGAGGCCGAGGGTGCCCTGCTGGGCGAGGGCGACGGCGTGCGACACTTGCCGCGGCGAGCCACCGAGCATCTCCGTGGCCGCGCCCGCCGCCATCGCGGCCGCGGCGCCGGTCTCGGCCTGGCAGCCGCCCTCCGCACCGGACAACGACGCCCGGTCGGCGACGACGGCGCCGATGAGCCCGGCGGTGGCGAGGGCATCGATGACCTGCTCGTCGGGAAAGCCGTGCGCGGTGGCCAGGCCGGTGAGCACGGCGGGAAGCACGCCCGCGCCGCCGGCGGTGGGGGCCGCGACGATCACGCCCATCGCGGCGTTGACCTCCTGCACGGCGAGCGCACGGGCGAGGACGTCGCTGAACACGTTGCCGGCGAACGGGCCGGCCGTGGACGCCTTTACCTTGGCAGCATCGCCACCGACGAGGCCGCTGGCGCTCCGCAGGTCTCCCACGAGGCCCTGCTCGACCGCACCGCGCATCACGGCGAGTGCGCGGCGGAGGGCCTCGCGGATTTCCGCGACGGGCCGCCCCTGATCGCGCGCCTCGGTTTCGAGCGCCAGCTGGCCGAGTGGCTTTCCTTCCGTTTCAGCGGCCGCAACGGCGGCCTGCAGCGAAGTGAACATGGATCCTCTGTCTACTGTCTACTGTCTACTGTCTACTGTCTACTGTCTACTGGTTATCCCACCTTGTCGAGCCGGTGCGTCCATCGGACCCAGGGCAGGGCGCGGATGTGATCGCGAACCTGCTCCGTGGGCGCCTCGTCCACCTCGATGACCATGAACGCGTCGCCGCCCTTGTGTTTCCGCGTGAGCCGCAGCGTCGCGATGTTGATGCCGTCCTCGGCGAGGATGCCGGCGATGCGCGCCACGCTGCCCTTCACGTCCTCGGCGACGAGGACGATCGTGTGATGGTTGCCGTGCACCTCGACGGGAAACCCGTCCACCTCGCTCACGAGCACGCGGCCCGCGCCGAGCGACGAGCCGAGCATGACGTGCCGGCGGTCGCCGCGCTCGACGGTGATGCGGACCGAGTTGGGGTGCACCTGGGTATCGTCGCCGAGCGTGGTCTTCTCGAAGGTGAACTGCAGCCCTTCGCGCTCGGCGGTGTCGACGGCGTCGCGGATGCGGTCG
>JAYEKC010000189.1:0-18709 GCA_034716715.1 Gemmatimonadota bacterium
GCGGCCCGCCGGGGGTTCCGGGGGGGGGCGGGCGCCCCCCGCCGTACCCGCGAGCCGGGAGGTGATCGAGGGCGTCACGCTGCTCGTCGCCGTGGCCGTCCTGTTCTCCGTGAGCTACTGGCTCCTCTCGAAGGTCGAGGCTGCGCGCTGGCAGCAGTTCATCCGCGACAAGGTGACCTCGGCCCTCGACCACGGCGGCAGCCTGGCGCTCGGCTTCGTCGCGTTCCTCGCGGTGTTCCGCGAGGGCGCGGAAACGGCCCTGTTCTTCCAGGCGCTCATCACCCGCGCCGACGGGTCGCTCGTGCCCGTGTTTTCGGGCATCGCGGTGGGCGGCGTGGCGCTCGCCGTCGTGTTTTCGTTGTTCTACCGCTTTGGCGTGCGCATTCCGCTCCGTCCGTTCTTCGCGGTCACCAGCGCGGTGCTGTACTGGATGGCGTTCGTGTTCGCTGGCAAGGGCGTCAAGGAGCTGCAGGAGGGTGGTGCGATGAGCCGCACGCTTCTGCCCTCGTTCCCGCACGTCGAGGCGTTCGGCATCTACCCGACCGTTGAAACGATCCTGGTGCAGGTCGCGCTCGTGGGCCTCCTCCTGTTCGCCCTCTGGCGCACGCTGCTCCGGCCGGCATCGCAGGCCGTGGTCCGGGGCGGGGACGCGGACCCCGCCGGGGCGGCCGAGGCGGCGCCGGCGGGCGAACCGATGTCGCCGGAAGTGGCGTCACGCCTCGCCGACCTGCAGGCGGCCGCGCGGCGCCTGCAGGAACGCGTGGCCACGCTGGAAAAGGAAGTGGAGCACGAGGCCTCGCTCCACGCCAAGGGGCCGCCGGGCGCCTGAACGCCCGCGGCGCGTCAGGCGGCGGGCGCCGCCCCCGCCGTCCGCCCCGTCCCCTCGCGGCGCGCGAGCATCCAGGCCGCGCCGCCCGCGATGAACACCGCGCCAATCACCTGGGCGAGCGTGAACGGCCCGAAGAAGCGGTCGTCCTTGGCGCGGAAGAACTCGACGGCGATCCGCTCGGCCCCCGCGAGCACGCAGTAGACGCCGAACAGCCATCCCGCCGCGTGGCGGTGGCCGCGCAGGCGCCAGAGTATGGCGAACATCACCAGGCCCATCGCCACCTCGAACAGCTGCGTCGGGTAGACCGATACGACTTCCGTCGCGGGGCGGCCCGCGAGGTTCGACTGGCCGAACTGGCTGATGAGGTTCTGCACCGTGGAGGGCGGCGCGCCGTCGGGGAACTTCACCGCGAACCGGCTGGCCCACGCGCGCCCGTAGTCGTCGCCCACGGCCCAGCACCCCGTGCGCCCCACGGCGTACGCGGCGGCGAGCCCCGCCGCGCTGGCGTCGCTGATGCGGGCGAAGCTGAGCTTGCGGAACCTGATCCAGAGAAAGCTCGCGATGATGCCGCCCGCGAGGCCGCCCCAGAACACGAAGCCGGCCCGCTGGCCCAGCGCCGTGATGTCCCTTGTGAGAATGGCATAATAGACCTTGCCGCCGAGGAGCCCGCCGATCACCGCGGCGATGAGCACGTCGCCCATCACATTCGGATCCTCGTTGCGTTGCGCGAGCACCGACTGGGCCACGACCTGGCCGATGAGGAAGGCCGCGAGCATCGCGATGCCGAACCCGGTGAGCGGGAGCGGCCCGAGCTGCAGGACCAGCGGATGGTGTACGATCGAGACGGCGGCGTCGCCCATGCGCGAATCTTACGCGGCCGCGTGGCCGGACGGGATGAGGCCGGGGATGGGGAGCGTGGCGTACGCGTTGAGGTCCCAGCCGGACCGCTCGCCGCGCCCGAGGCGGAAGAGGCCCGCACGGGCGATCATCGCGGCGTTGTCCGTCGCGAGCCGGGGGCCGGGGGCGTGCACCGCCGCGCCCGGCCCGAGCCGCTCGCGCGCCACCTCGCCCACCCGCGCGACCAGCGCGCGGTTGCACGCCACGCCGCCGCCGAGCACGATCCGCGTGCGGCCATGCTCCACGGCCGCGCGCACGGTCTTGGCGGCGAGCGCGTCGACGAGCGCGTCCTGGAATCCGCGGGCAATGGAGGCTCGCGCCGCGTCGAGCGAGCCGACGGCCTCGGCCGCCCGCACCGCGTTCAGCACCGCCGTCTTCAGCCCGCTGAACGAAAAATCGTAGAAGTCCGCGTCGCCGGGCCGCTGGCCGCCGTGCAGCATCGGCCGGGCGAACCGGTGGGCGTTCGCGTCTCCCGTCGCCGCGAGCGTCTCCACGTGGCGGCCGCCGGGGTAGGGCAGGCCCAGGAGCTTGGCCACCTTGTCGAACGCCTCGCCCGCCGCATCGTCCCGCGTGGCGCCGAGCAGCCGGTATGCGCCCCACGCCGGCACGTCGAGGAGCATCGTGTGGCCGCCGCTCACGAGGAGCGCGGTAAACGGCGGCGTGGCCGCCGGATCCTCGAGCTCGGTGGCGAACAGGTGCCCTTCCATATGGTGCACGCCGAGGAGCGGCACGCCGAGTGCCGCGGCCAGCCCCTTCGCGAACGACACGCCCACGAGGAGCGCGCCGACGAGGCCTGGGCCGTTCGTCACCGCAATGGCGTCGAGGCCGGCCCCCTCGATCCCCGCGTCGGCGAGGGCGCGCCGAACCACCGGCGCGATGGCCGTGAGGTGCGCGCGGGAGGCGATCTCGGGCACCACGCCCCCGAACACGCGGTGGACGTCCTGCGAGAGGATCACGAGCGACGCGAGGCGCGCCGCCTTACCCGATCCTTCCACCACCGCCGCCGATGTCTCGTCGCACGACGTCTCGACGCCCAGCACGCGCATGCTCAGCGGGCCGGCTCGGCGATGAGCTCGCGGAGCAGCGGACGCTGCTCGTCCACCGTCCACGACGCGCCGATGAGGCGGCGGCGGACGACCCCCGTGCGGTCGATCAGGAACGTCTCGGGAACGCCCGTGGTCTGGTAGTCGTCGCGGATCCGGCCGCTCTCGTCGTGCAGGACGTCGAACGTGAGGCCCATCTCCTTGCGGAACTCCCGGATCGCGTCCGTCATCCCCGGGTTGTCGATGCTCACCGCCACGACCGCGAGTCCCTGCGGGCCGAGTTCCTGGTAGATCCGCTCGATGCGCGGCATCTCCTCGCGGCACGGCGCGCACCACGTGGCCCAGATGTTGAGGAGCACGGGGCGGCCACGGTACGCGGCGATGCCCGTGGGCTTCGCCTCCGCACCCGAGTCCGGCACCACGGTGGCCACGAAGTCCGGGGCCGGCGCGCCGGGCCCGATGACCTTCGGCCCGCTGCTCATGCTCGTGGCGACGGCCAGCGCGCCTGCGATCGTGGCAACCACGATCCCCACCAGGATCCACTGGCGGCGCGCGCTCATACCGGCACCCCGCACCGGCCGCGCAGCGCGCGGACCTCCGCGGCGGGGTCCTTCGCCGTGAACACCGCCACGCCCGCCACGAACGCGTCGGCGCCGGCCTGCCAGCAGCGCGTGATGGTCTCGCGCGACACGCCGCCGTCTACCTCGAGCGCGGCGCGGCTGCCGGCCGCGTCGAGCATGGCCCGGGCGCGCGCCACCTTCCCCACCATGGACTCGATGAACTTCTGGCCGCCGAACCCGGGGTTCACGGTCATCACGAGCAGCAGGTCGAGGTCGCCCGCCACGTCGCGCGCGTGCTCCACGGGCGTGCCCGGGTTCAGGGCAAGGCCCGCGCCGCAGTCGAGTTCCCGGATGCGGGCCAGCTGGCGGTGGACGTGCGGCGCCGCCTCGAGGTGGATGGTGAGGTTCGTCGCGCCTGCGGCCGCAAAGCTCTCGAAGTACTTCTCCGGTTCCACCACCATCAGGTGCACGTCGAGGGGCAGCTTCGTGAGCCGCCGGCAGGTCTCGATCACCTTGGCCCCGAAGGTGAGGTTCGGCACGAACACGCCGTCCATCACGTCCACGTGCAGCCAGTCGGCGCCACCCTGCTCGATGGCGGCCAGTTGGTCGGCCAGCCGACCGAAGTCGGCGGCGAGCAGCGACGGCGCGATGCGAACCGACGCCGTGCCCATCAGGCCGCCCGGCGCCGGAGGCGCGCGGCGAAGGATCCGTCGGCACCGTGGCGGTGCGGCAGCACGCGCAGCCGCCCGGCGTCCAGCACGGCGTCGGGCACCGTGCCCGCCGGCGGCGGGTCGAGCACGAACTCGGCGTGCGACGCCAGGAAGGCCTCGACTTGTTCGTCGTTCTCCTCCGCCTCGAGCGAGCAGGTGCTGTACACGAGCAGCCCGCCGGGGCGCACGGCCGCGGCCGCGGCGTTGAGCAGCGCGCGCTGCACGGCGCCCATCACAGCGAGGTCGCTGGGCTTGAGGCGCCACCGCGCGTCGGGGTGCCGGCGGAACGTGCCCGTCCCGGTGCACGGCGCGTCGAGCAGCACGACGTCCGCCGGGCGCACGCAGGGGTGGCGGGCATCGGCAACGACCGGGAACACGTTCGGCACGGCCATGCGGCGCACCGAGTCGGCGATGCGGGCGGCGCGCGCAAACACGGCGTCGCACGCCACCACGCGCGCGGCCACGCGCGACAGCTCGAACGCCTTGCCCCCGGGGGCCGCGCACAGGTCCGCAACGGTGGCGTCCGCGGGGACGGCGGCGTAGCGCGCCACCATCGTCGCGCCCGGGTCCTGCACGAAGCAGTGGCCCTGCTGGAACGCGCCCAGCGACGCGATGGGCACTCCGTGGGCCACGGCGATCCCGTCCGGCGCCAGCAACGGCTCGAACGTCTGTACGCCGGCGTGCTCGAGCATCGCCTCGAGCTGTTCCCGGACGAGCCCATACGGCCGCAGCACCGCGTGCGCCTCCGCGTTGTTGGCCTCGAGCAGGCGCCGCGTTTCGTCGGCGCCCCAGCGCGCGGCCCACCGCGCCACGAGCCACCGGGGGTGCGAATGCGCGAGCGCGAGGGCATCGAGCGGGTCGGCGGGCACCGGCGGCTCGAGCGCATCCCGTTCCCGGTCCACGCGGCGCAGCACCGCGTTCACGAGCCGGCTCGCGCCGATGCCCCGCACCTTCGCCTGCTCCACGGTCTGGGCGATGGCCGCGTACGCCGGCACGCTGTCCATGAACAGCAGTTGGGTCACGCCGAGCCGCATGAGGTCGGCGAGGTCCGCCGTGACGCGCGACAGCCCGCCCCGAATCCTGGCGTCGAGCACGGCGTCCACCCACGCGCGGCGCCGGAGCGTGACATACACCGCCTCGCGCAGCCACCGCCGGTCGCGCGCGTCGAGGCCGGCGCCCGCCGCCTCGAACGCCGCGTCGAGCAGCGCACCGGCCCGGAGGTCGCGCAGCACGGCCGCGGCCGCCAGGCGGGGCTCGGTGACCGCCGAGGGCCGGGTGGATGCGGCGTGGGTGTCGTGTCTGGCCATCGCTCGCAAAATAGTCTCCAGCCCAAGTCCTGCCGACACTTGGCCCCCGGACGGGGTCGCCCGAAGGAACACCGACCGGGGCCGCGCACGCCCCGCGTTACGGGATGGGGCACCGAGCCGTCTAGATGTGTGCAGCGTCGAAGGTCCGGGACTGTCCCGCGGCCTTCGCGCCGCGTTTGCCGCGCCGGAACCACGGCGCGATATTCTGAACCCACTGACGACCACTATCTCGTCCGGAGTCCTGATGCTCGGTCGCAGACAGACCTCTCGTGGTGTTGCCGCCGCGGCTGCCGCCTTGGCCCTGCTGGCGGCCGGTTGCAGTCGCGACGGCGCGACGACCGGCCCATCGGGCTTGCAATCCAAGGATTTCGCCGCAAACCTGCGGCTGGTTGGGGGTGACCAGCAGGTCGGCCCGATCGCGTCCGCCCTCGCGCAGCCCATCGTGGTGCGCGTCGTGGATGCCGGCGGCCAGCCTGTCACGGGCGCCACCGTGACGTTTGCCGTCCGCGCGGGCGGCGGCTCCGTGAACCCGGCCGCGAACGTTTCCGACAACAACGGTCTCGTGTCGGCCACGTGGACCATGGGCACGTCGCTGGGCGCGGCGAAGGTAGTCGCGACCCTGACCAACGTGTTCGTGCTCGACAGCGCCACCTTCACCGCCACCGCAACCACCGGGCCGGCCTCGAAGTTCAACAAGGTCAGCGGCGACAGCCAGACCATCAATGCCGGTCGCCAGCTCGCGGCGCCCGTCGTCGTGAAGGTTCAGGACGCCTTCGGCAACAACCTCTCCGGCATCAAGGTCACGTGGACCCCGGCCGCGCTGAACGGCACGATCTCGTTCGTCACCGACACCACCGCCGCGGACGGCAGCGCCTCCGCGACGTGGAAGCTCGGCACGGGCGCCACCGTCCAGTTGCTCACGGCGTCGATAACGGGCGGCACGCCCCTGACGTTCACCGCCACGGCGACGCCCGACACGGGCAGGGTGCTCACCATCGTCTCGGGCGGCGGCCAGTCGGCTGGTGTTTCCACGGCCCTCACGGCCCCGGTGCAGGTCAAGGTCACGGACCAGTACGGGAACGCCGTGGCCGCCGTGCCGATCACCTGGAACGACTCGCTCGCCGGCGGCGGTACCCTGTCGGCGACGGCCGGCCAGACGTCGGCCCTCGGCGTCGCGTCGACGAACTGGACACTCGGTTCCCGCGCCGGCTCGCAGCTCATGCGCGCCAAGCTCACGGGCCGCAATGAGACCGTCACCATCAACGCCACGGCGACCGTGGCGTTCTCCGACGTGCGCGCGGGCAACTTCTTCGCCTGCGGCACCGTCGCGTCGAACAACAACATCTATTGCTGGGGCGCCGGCGACAACGGCCAGCTCGGCAAGGGCGTGAACAAGGACGCCAATTCACCGACCGTGGCCGTGCCTCGCCCGGGCGGCGACACCCTCGCCGGGCCGTTCGTCCAGGCCCGCCAGATGGCCGGCGGCCGCAACCAGATGTGCGTGCTCACCACGGCGCAGCAGCAGCTGTGCTGGGGCGCGGTGCTGTTCAGCGCCCCCACCAACGTGGCGACGCAGCAGGACCTGAAGGACGGCAGCCAGCAGACCCTGTTCCCGGCATACATCGCGATGGGGCAGGACTTCGGCTGCCTCATCGAACTCGCGGGATACGCGTTCTGCTCGGGCCAGAACTACAGCGGCCAGCTCGGCAACGGCACCACCGCGTCGCCCGCGCCACCGAACTACAGCTTCGTGCGGCCCGCACCGCCGAGCGGCAACCTGTACGCCTCCATCACGCTCGGACGCACCTTCGCCTGCGGCATCCTCCGGTTCAATCCGGCCACCCCGGCGACCGTGCTGGCGTCGCAGACCCCGTGGTGCTGGGGACAGAACAACTCCGGCCAGACGGCGCGCGGCAACGGCGCCGGCGGCAACTTCGGCGTCGACAGCGTTCCGGCCCCGATCACGACGATGCCGGCGGGGGTCGGCTTCGATTCCACTGCCATCTCGGCCGGCGCGGAGCACGCGTGCGCGGTTGAGTCGGCGAACTCCGCCACTCCGGGGCAGGCCTGGTGCTGGGGCAACAACGCCTATGGACAGCTGGGCAAGGGCGGTTCGCCCACGGCCTCGTCGCGCGACTCCGTGCCGCGCGCGGTCACGGGAGCGCTGGTCTTCAAACGGATCTATGCCGGCGAGTTCCACACGTGCGGCATCACGACCGCGGGCGGTGCCTACTGCTGGGGCCGCAACGACTACGGCCAGCTGGGTGACGGCACCCGAACCAACCAGTCGGCGCCCGTCGCCGTGCAGGGCGGCCTCGTGTTCCGCACCCTGTCGCTCGGAGAGCTCTATACCTGCGGCGTGGTTGGCACGGACCTGGTGCCCGGTTCACCGAGCCAGACGGCCGGCGTCGCGTACTGCTGGGGTGACAACTCGCGCGGCCAGCTTGGCCAGGGAACGACCGGTGGCAACCAGCCGATCCTGACGCCCACGCGGGTGCTCAACCAGCCCTGACGCCGGAAGGCGGCGCGCCACGGCGAGTGCGGGGGAGCCCTTCAAGGCTCCCCCGATTCGTTTTCAGGCCGTGAGCTGGTCGCCGGGCGATACGCCCCGGCCGCGCGCCCACGCGGCCGTGGGCTGGCGCTTCCGGCCCGCGGGGTGCACGTCGGCGATGCGCACCGCGTTGTCACCGCACGCCACCACCATCCCATCGTCGTCGGCCCGCAGGACCGTCCCCGGCGTGCCGCCGACTCCGGTGATGCGCCTGGCGCCAAACAGGCGCAGCTCGAGGTCCCCTCGCATGGTCCACGCGCCCGGCTTCGGGTCGTAGGCGCGGATGGCGCGCTCCACCTCGCTGGCGGGGCGGGTCCAGTCCACCCGCGCCGATTCGCGGTTGACCTTCGGGGCATGCGTGGCGAGCGCGTCGTCCTGCGGCCTCTCGCGCGCTCCACCGAGCTCGATGAGGGCGAGCGCCTCGATCAGGGCCTCGGCGCCCAGCTCGGCCAGCCGCAACTGGAGCTCGCCGCCCGTCTCGTCCGGCAGGATCTCCGTGGCGACGGCATGGATGACCGGCCCGGCGTCGAGCGCCGGGACCATCCGCATGATGGACACGCCGGTTTCGTCGCGCCCGTCGCGGATGGCCGCCTGGATCGGGGCGGCACCCCGGTATGCCGGGAGGAGCGACGCGTGCACGTTTACGGTACCGAGCCGGGGAAGGTCGATGACTTCCCTGGTGAGGATGTGCCCGTAGGCCACCACCACCGACAGGTCGGGCGCGAGCTCGCGGAGCGCCGCGACGAACTCCGAGCCCCGTGGGCGGTCGGGCTGCAGCACCGGGATGTTCTCCTCGAGCGCCACCGTCTTCACCGGCGAGGGGTCCACCTTCGAGCGGCTGCGGCCACCCTTCGCTCTCGGGCGGTCCGGCTGCGTGACCACTGCGACCACGTCGTGGCCCTCGCCCACGAGCGCCCGCAGCGAAGGCGTTGCGAACTCAGGTGTGCCCCAGAAGAGCACGCGCATCAGAGCCGCCCGGTGCCGTTTCCTTCGGCCGGCACTCCCGGCGTGAGGATGCGCAACAGGTCGGGGTACTTCGCCTTCTCGGCTTCCCAGGCCTGCATGGCGCGGCGCTTCTTGAGAAAGCTCAGGTGGTCGATGAACAGGCGGCCGTGCAGGTGGTCGATTTCGTGCTGCAGGCACACCCCGAAGAGCTCCCCGCCCTCCACCTCGAACGACTTCCCGTCGCGGCCCGTGGCGCGAACCACCACGCGGGCCGACCGGATGACGTCCCCGTACACCTCGGGGATCGAGAGGCAGCCCTCCTCCCACGTGATGTTGCCTTCCCGCTCGATGACCTCGGGGTTGAAGAGCACGTGCCGCTCCTCCTCCACTTCCACCACGCAGAGACGCTCGGTGCGCCCCACCTGGGGCGCCGCGAGCCCCACGCCCTGCGCCGCGCGCATCGTCTCGATCATGTCGTCGGCGAGGCGAAGCAACTCGGGCGTCACTTCCGCCACCGGCCGGGTCTCCTCGCGGAGCACCGGCGAGCCGAGGACGTGGATCGGGAGGATGGCCATGCCTGTGGTACCCCGCTCTAGGACGGCTTGCCCACCCGGACGATGCGGCCGCGCTCGACGACGACCTTGGCCTCGCCGGTCCGGATCGTGACGCGGTCGCCCATCGATCCGGCGGGCTTGCCGTCCTGGATCGCTTCCTTGATGTGCACCACTTCGCCGACCAGGCCGCCGGCCGTGACCACTTCGTCGCCCTTCGTCATCGCCATCAGGGCCGCCTCGAGCTCCTTCTGCTGCTTTCGCTGGGGCCGGAGGACGATGAAGTAGAAGATCGCGATGATGACGCCGATCTGGAGGAAGAACACCATCGCCGACCCGCCGCCCTGCGGGGCGGCGGCCGGTGCCTGGAACAGGAACGGGGGCAACGCGGGCATCAGGTGGGCTCGGAGCTGGAGTGGTAGCGCGCGAGCCAGTCGCGGCTCCACGCGGCGAACGAACCGTCGGCGATGGCGGCGCGCGCGCGCCGCATCAGCGCAATCAGGAAATGTACATTGTGCACCGAGAGCAGGCGGGGGCCGAGCATCTCGTCGGCCTGGATCAGGTGGCGCACGTAGGCCCGCGAGAACCGGCGGCACGTGGCGCACCCGCACTCCGCCTCGATCGGGCGGTCGTCCGCGCGGTGCTCGGCGTTCTTCATGTTGACGCGGCCCCCGGACGTCAGGGCGGCGCCGTTCCGGCCCATTCGCGTCGGCGCCACACAGTCGAACAGGTCCACGCCGCGCGCCACGCCCTCCAGCAGGTCCTCGGGGTAGCCGACACCCATCAGGTAGCGGGGCAGTGCGCGGGGCAGGGCGTCGTCGCAGGCGTCGAGCATGTCGTACATCGCGGGCTTCGACTCGCCCACCGACAGCCCCCCGATGGCCACCCCGTGCCACTCGCCGGCCGCCGCGATGCGCGCCGCCGCCCCGCGCCGCAGGTCCGCGTACACGCCGCCCTGCACGATCGGGAAGAGGGCCTGCCGCTCGGGGCCGTCGTCGCGCAGCCGGTGGAATTCGGCGCGGCAGCGGTCCAGCCACCGGATGCTGCGCTCGCACGCGTCGGCGGAGGCGTCGCGTGCGCTCTGCCCCGGGATCACGTGGTCGAACTGCATGATCACGTCGGCGCCGAGGTTCGCCTCGATCCGCATCACGCGCTCAGGCGTGAAATGCCGCTCCGAGCCGTCGAGGTGCGACCGGAACGTCACCCCGTCCTCGGTCACGGCGTTGAGCGACGCGAGCGAGAACACCTGGAACCCGCCCGAATCCGTGAGGATGGGGCCGTGCCAGCCCATGAACCGGTGCAGGCCGCCCAGGTCGCGCACGAGTTCGTCGCCGGGGCGAAGGTGTAGGTGGTAGGCGTTCGCGAGGATCATCTCCGCGTGCATCGCCCGCAGTTCCGCCGGGTCGAGCCCCTTGACCGTGGCCAGCGTGCCCACGGGCATGAACGCCGGCGTTTCCACCGGCCCATGTGGCGTGCGGAACACGCCCGTGCGCGCCCGCCCGGCGCGGGCCTCGATGGTGAACCCAAACTTTCCCACGTCGCCGACTGTCATCCGCCTCCGTTACTGTCTACTGTCTACTGTCTACTGTCTACTGTCTACTCACCTGATCACCACCATCGCGTCCCCGTACGAGTAGAACCGGTACCGCTCGCGCACCGCCTCGGCGTACGCGCGCATCACGAGGTCGTGGCCCGCGAATGCCGAGACCAGCATGAGCAGCGTGGAGCGGGGCAGGTGGAAGTTCGTGACGAGCCGGTCGGCCGAGTGCACCTCGTGCGGCGGATGGATGAAGATGGCCGTCTCGCCCGATCCGGGGCGAATCGTCCGGTCCGCCTGCACCAGCGACTCCAGCGTGCGGAGGCTCGTCGTCCCGATGGCCCACACCGCGGAGCCAGCGCGCCGGGCGGCGTTCACAGCCTCCGCGGCCTCCGCGGTGACCTCGAACCACTCCTCGTGCATCACGTGTTCGTCGATGCGCTCGGCGCTTACGGGCTTGAACGTGCCCGCGCCCACGTGCAGCAGCACGTCGGCCACGGCCACGCCGCGCGCCGCAATGGCGGCGAGCAGTTCGGGCGTGAAGTGCAGCCCCGCGGTGGGAGCGGCCACCGATCCGCTGGCGCCGGCGTAGATGGTCTGGTACCGCGCCGCGTCGGCGGTCGCGTCGGCGCGGGAGATATACGGCGGCAGCGGAACGTGTCCGTGACGCTCGATCGCTGCAGCTTCCGTGCGTGCCGCGTCCCCGCCGTGCCGGCCGTCCGCCACGCGCAACCGGACGAGTCGCGTGCGACGTTCCGTCACCGCCACGATCTCCACGTCGAACCCCGGTGCCACGTGCACCACCCGCGGCGGGTGCAGCTTGCCCCCGGGGTGCACGAGTGCCTCCCACGCGCCGTCGTCGTGGCGCCGCAACAGGAACACCTCCGCCGGAGCGCCGGAGTCGCGGGTGCCGAGCAGGCGCGCGCGGAACACGCGCGAGGTGTTGCGCACCAGCACGTCGCCCGGCGCCATGAGCGCCGACAGGTCGCGGAACGCGCGGTGCTCGATCGAGCCGGCATTCCGGCGCACGACCATAAGGCGGCTGTCGTCGCGGCGCTCGAGCGGCTCCTGCGCGATCAGTTCCGGCGGGAGCTCGTAGTCGAAATCGGCGGTGGTCCAGGTGGTCGGCATCGGCGGTTGACGAACGCGTCTGCGCGTGCGGGCGGCCCTAGCCCGCAGCTCGCGGGCCGGGGGTCACAGGAGCTCGCCCTGGGCACCCTGGGCACCCTGGGCACCCTGGGCACCCTGGGCACCCTGGGCACCCTGGGCACCCTGGGCACCCTGCGGCGCTTGATAGCCGAAATGTCGATAGGCCCGCGCCGTGGCCACGCGGCCGCGCTGCGTGCGGTGCAGGAGCCCGTTCTGGACAAGGAACGGCTCGTACACCTCTTCGATGGTGTCGGGGTCCTCGCCGAGGGCGGCGGCCAGCGACTGCACGCCCACGGGCCCGCCCTCGAACTTCTCGATGATCGCCTTGACGATGCGATTGTCCATGTCGTCGAGGCCGAGGTCGTCCACGTCGAGCATGGCGAGGGCGTCGCCCGCGACCGCCTTGGTGATCACGCCGCCGGCGCGCACCTGCGCGTAGTCGCGCACGCGCCGGAGCAGGCGGTTGGCGATGCGCGGCGTGCCGCGCGAACGGCGCGCAATCTCGTGGGCGCCGTCGTCGTGCAGCTCCACGCCGATCACCTTCGACGTCCGCCGGACGATCTCCACCAGGTCGTCGGCCGGGTAGAAGTCGAGCCGCATCGTGAGCCCGAACCGCGCGCGCATGGGCGCCGTCAGCAGGCCGAACCGGGTCGTAGCGCCGACCAGCGTGAAGCGCTCGATCGTCATCGACACCGTCTGCGCGTGCGGCCCGTCCGAGAGCCGGATGTCGATCTTGAAGTCCTCCATCGCGGGATAGAGGAACTCCTCGATGATGGGCCGCAGCCGGTGGATCTCGTCGATGAAGAGGATGTCGCCGGGTCGCAGGTTCGTGAGCGTGCCCACGAGGTCGGCCGGCTTCTCCAGCGCCGGGCCCGACGTGGTGTGGATGTTCACGCCCAGTTCGCGGGCGATGAGCTCGGCCAGGGTCGTCTTGCCAAGCCCGGCGGGGCCGTGGAAGAGGGCGTGGTCGAGCGGCTCGCGGCGGCCGAGTGCGGCCTGGATCGCGATGTCGAGTGACTCCTTCACCTTCGACTGGCCGATGAACTCGGCGAGCCGCTGGGGCCGGAGCTTCAGCTCGACCACCGATTCCTCGGTAAGGACCTCGGGCGTGGTGATCTCGGCGCGCGCCATCGGGGCGAAACCTAACGCCGCTGGAGCTCGGCGAGCGCGGCCCGGACGAGGTCGGCCGTGCCGCCGCCGGCGTTGCGCTCGACGGCCTTCCGCACGGCGCGCTCGGCGTCGGGCTGCGCGTAGCCCAGCGACACCAGGGCGCGCGCGGCGTCGGCCGCGCCGCCGTCAAGCGCCTCGCGCGGCGCCGCGGCCTCGCCGTCGGCGAAGTCCTTCATCCGGTCGGCAAGCTCCACGCACAGCCGCTCGGCGATCTTCCTGCCCACGCGCGGCGCGGTCTGCAGCGTGGTCAGGTCGCGGTCGCGGATTGCGCGCACGAGGCGCCCCGAGCCCAGGGCCGAAATGAGGCCGAGGCCAAGGGCGGGGCCAACGCCGCTCGCCGAGGTCACGGTGTTGAACAGCGCCCGGTCGCGCTCGGTGGCGAAGCCGTACAGCAGCCACGCGTCCTCCTTCACCACCAGCGCCGTATGCAGGTCCACCGCCTCGCCCACGCGTGGCAGCCCCTCCAGCACGCCGAGCGGGATGTGGAGCTGGTACGCGACGCCCGACGCCGTCATCACCTCGATGCGGTCGATGCCCCGGGCGGTGAGGGTGCCGCGGACGCGGGTGATCACGGGCCGGCCTGCGCGCGCAGGCGGGAGAGGTTCGGTCGCAGGACGGCGCCCCGCGGGGACCCCGCGCGCACGCCCGCCAGCTGCGCGAGCCGCCCGGCCACGCCGCCGGCCATCACGCAGGTCAGGGCGCACGCGACCCCGTCGGCCGCGTCGGCGGGGCGGGGGGCGTGGCGCAGGCGCAGCAGTCGCGCGCCCATGGCCAGCACCTGCTCCTTGGTGGCGCTGCCGGTGCCCACCACCGCCTTCTTGATCACCCGCGGCTCGTACTCGTGGATCGCGAGCCCCGCCCGCTCGCCCGCGAGCAGCACCACGCCGCGGGCGTGGCCGAGCACCAGCGTGGTGCGCACGTTGCGCGAGTAGAACACCGCCTCCACCGCCATGGCGTCGGGCCGGTGGCGCTCGATCACCTCGCCGAGCCCGTCGAAGATCTCCGTGACGCGCCGGGCCAGCGACGCCTTGGGGGGCGTGCGGATCACGCCGCACTCGAGGAGGGACGGGCCGCCGGGCTCGCCACCGCGCACCACGCCGTAGCCGGTCGCGGCCGTGCCCGGGTCCACGCCGAGGACGATCACGCGCGGCGTCGGCCCGCTGTCGCTCGCCCGGGGTCCGCCCTCACGTGGCCTGCGACATGGCGCTCTCGTCCATGTCGAAGTTCGCGTCCACCTTCTGGACGTCGTCGAGGTCCTCGAGGGCCTCGATGAGCTTGAGCAGGGCATCGGCGTCGCTGCCTTCGACGCGCACGGACGTCTTCGGGATCCACGAGAGCTCGGCCCGCTCCGCCTTGAGCCCGCCGGCGTCGAGCGCCTCCTTCACGGCGTGCAGGTCGGCCGGCGTCGTGGTGACCACGTACGCGTCGTCCTCCCGGACGAAATCCTCGGCGCCGGCCTCGAGTGCGCGCTCCATGGCGGCGTCCTCGTCGGCCTCGCCGGCCGGCACGAAGATCTGCCCTTTGCGGTCGAAGAGGAACGCCACCGAGTTGGTGGTGCCCAGGTTGCCGCCGCCGCGCGAGAGCTTGGCGCGGATCTCCGCCACCGTGCGGGTGGGGTTGTCGGTGAGCGCCTGGATCATCAGCGCCACCCCGCCGGGCCCGTAGGCCTCGTACGTCGTCTCCACGTACTCCACGCCCTCGAGCTCGCCCGTGCCCTTCTTCACCGCCCGCTCGATGTTGTCCTTCGGCATCGACTGCGCCTTGGCGTTCTCGATCGCCGTGCGCAGCCGCGGGTTGCCCGCGGGGTCACCGCCTCCCTGTTTGGCGGCGACCGTGATTTCGCGGATGAGCTTGGTGAACATCGCGCCGCGCTTGGCGTCGGCGGCGGCCTTGTAGTGCTTGATCTGCTTCCACTTGCTGTGACCAGCCATCGTCTCGTCCCGACCGGGGGTGCGTGGTATGCGTCCCCGAAAGATAGGGCGCAGGGACGGGTTGGGTCAGCGCAGGCGGAGCAGGAGCGTGGCGCGAAGCCCGGTGAGGTCGAGCGACGTGGTGCTGTTCGCCGGGTACAGGTTGCCGATCGAGTACGTCACCGACGGATTCACGGAAAGCCCCAGCGCGTTGAAGCGCAGCCGGATGCCGCCCGTGCCCAGCGCGCCCGCGCTCTCGCCGTCGCGCATCCACACGCGCGCCTCGCCGCTCGGCTGCACGTACACGTCGCCGAGCTGGAACCCGATCGCGAGGTTCCCGTTGGCGATGTTCTCCCACGGGGCCACCGCGCCGATCTGGCGCCCCTTGGCCCGGTAGAAGTTCCATCCCGAGAGGGTGATGTCGCCCCAGTCGCGCGGCATGTAGATCGTCGCCTGCCCGAGGAGGCGCGCGCCGCTCGCGACGGTCGTCGAGTCCGGCATCCCCTTGTTGATGCGGTCGTCGGCGAACGCAGAATACGTGGCGCCAAGCGTAATGCGCCCGTCGCCCAGGGCGCGGTCGAGGCCCACCTGCAGCCGCGTTTCGCTGCCCGGCTCGAACCGGAGCACCTGGTCCTGCACCTGGAAGGCGTCGAACGGCGACGAATAGCGGAAGCTGGCGCCAAGGCCGACGTTCCACTCGCCCCACGAGCGCGCCAGTGCCACGCCGCCGGTCAGCGCGGCCCCGCTGCCCATCGACGAAATGGGGTAGAGGAGGAAGTTGCTCCCGATCTGGCCGGCGGCCTCCTGCTGGCCATCGGGCACCTTGTACATCCCCGTCGGCACGTTCAGGCCAAGCGTTACGATCGCGGTGCCTTCGAACATGGACAGGTTTGCCCGGAGCTGCGTGTCGGTGAGGCCGTTGATCTTGCTGCCTCCGAGGCCGCCGCCCGATACGTCGCTCCGGGCCCACGCCGTGGACACGTCCACCGTGAGTCGCTCGGTGAGCGGCACGATCACGGCGATCGGGATCGACAGCTGGGTCACGGTCTTCTGGTCGGCCCCCGCGCCGATCTTGTAGTTGACGTACTGCGGCCCGGAAATGACGGACGCGTCGCCGGGACCCTGCGCCGCGAGGGGCGCCGCCGCCAGGGCGAGCAGGAGGGGAAGGCTGCGCATGGGTGGCCTCACGGCTTGCGGATCACGATGGTCAGCTGACCCACCCGCTGCGCGGGCTGGTCGCTTCCCGTGGTCTCGGCCGTCGTGTTACGGGTCTGCGGCGACGTGCTCGACGACGTCGTGCCGCCCGTGGAGTTCTGCACCGTCGTGGTGATGGTCGGATTCACCGCGCCCACCACGTTGGTCAGCGTCGTGTTGATCGTGATGTCCGTCGTGCTGCCGCGCTGTGCGGCCTGCACCACCTGGCCTTCGGACGAGTTTCCCAGCGCCTGCTGCACGGTCGCGCCCGTCACCTGGGCGCCACTGCGCGCCGCCGCCGCCTGCTGGGCCCGCTGGAGCGCCGCGCCAAAGCCTGGGTCCAGCGTGCGGGCGCTCTCGAAGAGCCGCACCGCGTCGTCGAGGCGTCCCTCATCCTCGGCCATGAGGCCGCGGCTGTACGCGAGGAAGGCCTGGAAGCTCGGCGCCCGCCGCTCCTCCAGAGCCCGCCTGACCTCCGGCGACACCGTGACGCCCAGCTGGGCGAAGGTGCTGAGCACGAACTCGCGCTCGGTGCGGAAGATCTCGTCGATCGTGCCCTGCGCGCTCGGGTTGCCGACGATGTCGCCCTGGTTGGTGTTCACGACGGCGCCCGCGAGGTTGAGCTGCGCCCCGCCGCCCGCCACGATCTGCCCGTTCACGATGCGGCCGGCGGCCACCAGCTTGCCCGCGCGCGTCGCGGTGCCCGCGTCCACCTGGCCGGCCTGCGAGAGGCGGATTTCGTCGGCGATCGCCTGCATCCGGTCACGCTCGAGCACCGTGAGGGCCGGCTCGCGCGCGAGGTCCGACACCACCAGCTCCGCGATGCCCCGCTCGAGCGGGCGCAGCGCCGTGTCGGCGCACGCGCACCGGAAGGGCAGCACCGCGACGGTCGTGCCCGGCGCCTGCGCGCCACGCAACGCCTGCTCATTGGCCACGGCCTGCTGCGCCTGGAGCTTCAGCTCCTCGCGTGACAGCGCCACGAGCCGCTCGTTGATGGTGCGCTTCACCGAGCGGTTCTTGCCCACCTGCAGGTACGCGGAGTACGCCTCACGGGCGGCCGACACGTCGCCGAGGCCCTCGTTGGCGAGGCCCAGGTACAGGGCCGACACGCCGTCCTTTGGGTCGATCTTCCGCGCGGCCTCCAGCGCCGTCTTCGCGTCCTGGTACCGCTTGAGTTCGTAGTACTTCACGCCCACGGCGCGCAGCGCCTTGACCGAATTCGGGCTGCGCGACACGCGCTCCTCGAGCCGCGCCAGCGCAGCATCGGTCGCGCCCTGCGCGCGCACGGTCCCCGCCACGGAGAAGACCAACCCCGCGAACAGGACCATCTGGAATGCGCCACGTCGTGCCATCGCCATTCTCCTATCGGTCAGGATCCAGCATGTCCTCGAAACGAAGCCACTGCTTGTAGAAGTAGAGGTCCACGTACCCGGTCACGCCGTTGCGGTTCTTCAGCACCAACAGCTCCGTGGCGCCCTCGACCCCGGTGCCCGGATTCGCCATCTCCTCCCGGTACACGCCGAGCACGACGTCCGCAGCCTGCTTCGCGGCGCCGAGCGCGCCAAAGTCGGCGAGGCCGGGGCGCGGGTCGGCACGCTCGGCCGGCAGCCCGGGCAGGTCCACCGTGGCCACCAACGCGATGCCGGTCTCCACCGCGAGCGTCTTCAGGCCCCGCACGGCCACGGCCAATTCCTCGGCGTGGTCGCGGGCGCCGAGCACCAGCGACTGCATGGGGTCCACGAAGGCCGCCTGCAGGTCCAGCGTGCGCTGCACCGCGTCGCGGAAGGTGTCCACGCCACCCGGCGGCACGACCTCGATGATGGGGGCCCCGTCCCGGAGCCGCACCGCCGCGGCGCCCACCGCCGCCCGCGCAAACTCGTCCAGTGCGCCGCGCCGGATGTCGTCCACGCGCGACCGTCCCTCGATCGCGAGGACGCGCTCCATCACCCGTTCGACCGTCATCTCCCCGGTGAAGAACGCCGAGTTCACTCCCGCCTGCGCCATCCGGAGTGCCATGGCGAGCGCCAGGGCCGACTTCCCGACGCCCACCTCTCCACCAATGAGCACCAGGTCGCCCCGCCGCACGCCTCCGCCGAGCCACTTGTCCACGCTTGCAAATCCCGTGGCGAACGTGTCGCCGGTGGCCGTACCGTCGGCGGCAGCGTCCACGCGCTTCACGAGGCGCGAGAGGGGGGAATGGTCCGTTTGGCGCAGCACGTCGGGGGAGCGAAGGGTCGAAAAGGCAGGTCAGCCCGCATTCCTAAGGTACGGGCGACCGGAACCCGCTCGCAAGCGAATGTCCGGCCTCAGGTTGCGCCCCGGTCGGCCACCAATTCGGCGGCCAGGGCTTCAAGCT
>JAYEKC010000190.1:0-3686 GCA_034716715.1 Gemmatimonadota bacterium
GGCCCGCCCGGCCCGCCCGGCCCGCCCGGCCCGCCCGGCGGCGCGGGTGGGTGGCCGCCCCGCAGTCCGCTCGCACGGGCGCCAAGCCGGACGCTTGGACACGCCGCCCGGCGCGGCGCTACCTTATCAAGGGTCCACGCCGGGCCCGCTCCCGCCATCGGGCGCCGGCCAGTTCGCGAAGCCGTCCGCACCCAATGTCTTGTCGTACATCGACGCCACCAGCCGCCGGGGCGAGCGTATGGTCGTAAGCCCCAAGGCCGCGGTGCGCCCCGATGCCGGCGACTGGGACATCCTCGTGGTCGAGGACGACGCGGTCGAGTGGGCGGTGATCTCCCGCGCGCTCGAGCCGTGGATCGACCGCGTGCACCGCGAGGCATCGGTTGGCGGCGCGACGTCCCGCCTGGCGACGCGCGACCCCACGGTCGTGGTCCTCGACCTCGGGCTTCCCGACGCCGACGGCATCGAGGTCCTGCGCCGCCTGCGCCGCACGAGCGACGCCGCCGTGATCGTGTGCTCGGGGCGCGCGTCGGAGGACGACAAGGTGCGCCTGCTCGAGGAAGGGGCGGACGACTACGTCACGAAGCCCGTGGCCGAGCGCGAGCTGCGCGCGCGCGTGCAGGCGCAGCTGCGGCGCGTCGAACTGGCGAGGGCCGGCGGTCCGGGAATCGTCGAGGCGGGCGACCTCCGGATCGACGTTCCCCGCAAGCGGGTGACCCTTGGCGGCGCCGAGGTGCGTCTCACGCCCACGGAATGGGCCCTCCTGCGCGTGCTCCTCGCCGATGCGGGCAGCACGCTGTCCCACGCCACGCTATGGGAGCGCGTGTGGGGTCGCCCCTACGGCGACGCCCAGTTGCATCTGCGCGTGCACATCACGCACCTCCGTCGCAAGGTGGAGCGCACGCCGGCCACACCAACGCTCATCGTCACGGAGCCCGGCGTCGGGTACCGCCTGGAGTTGCCTTGAAACAGGGCCGCCTGGCGGGGATGATGGTCATCGCCCTGCTGTACGTCGTCGCCACGGCGGCGTTCGGCCAATGGCACGCGGACTTGCGCGTCGCCCACGGCGTGGTGGTCTACCTGCTGCTCATCCTCGGCGCGGCCGCGATGACGGGGCGGCTCTTCGCGCTGTCCGTCGTGCTGGCCAGCTACATGGCGGTGGATTGGCTCTTCATCCCGCCTATCGGGGAGTTCGGGTCGCCGCGCGCGCTCGACGGAATCCTCCTCGCGGCGTTCGTATGTGTCGGCGTTGCGGCATCGGAGCTCGTGCACCAGCTGCGCGCGGCGCGCGACGAGGCGCTCGCGCGCGCGGGCGAGATCGAACGCCTTGGCGCTGAGGGGCGCCGCCTGGCGGCCGAGGTGGCGCGCGCCGACTCGTTGCGCGAGGCGGACCAGGTGAAGAACGCGCTGCTCGCGTCGGTGGCGCACGACCTGCGCCTGCCGCTGGCGACCATCCGCGAGATGGTCACGGGACGTGAGCCGGCCGGGCAGATCGTCGAGCAGACGGAGCGGGTCACGGGCTACCTCGACGCGCTGCTGCATTTCGTGCGCGCCGACGGCCTCCTTGCGCCGCGCCTGGAAGCGAACGTGGGCGAGGACCTCATCGGCGCGGCCGTTCGCGCCGCGCGGGGAGCACTCGGCGATCATGAGGTGATCGTGCGGCTGCCCTCCGGGGACGGCGTCTTGCTCGGGGACTTCGACTTCGCGCTCGCGCTGCGGGCATTGCAAAACCTGCTCGAGAACGCGGCGCGCTACTCGCCGACGGGAACACCGATCGAAGTGGAGTTGGACGGGGCAGGCGCGCGGCTGCGCATCCGCGTGCTCGACCGGGGACCGGGTATACCGTCAGGCGAGGTCGATAGGGTGTTCCGGCCCCTTGAGCGTGGCGCGTCGGCCGCGTCGGCCGCGCCGGCTGGCACCGGACTCGGCCTCGCCATCGCGCAGACCTTTGCCCGCGCACAAGGTGGCGACGTGCGCTATGCGCCGCGTGAGGGCGGCGGTGCCGTGTTCACGCTCGAGCTGCGCAGTCGGCGCGGCGAGCTTCCGTGCCGGACCCCCGCCGTCCCCGTCGGGCAAGCGCGTTAAGGAAATCCTAGCGCGCGGTTGCCTTGTACCGGTTGCGCGCGCCTCGAAATTCTTCCGTGGCACGTCTCGAGGGTGCGGCCAGGTGGACGCCGCCCGGAACCCCAACATCACCCCCCAATGCGCAACGCTATCCTCCTTGCCGTCTCCGTGTGCGGTCTCGCCGCCACGGCCTGTCGGAAAGCCCCGGCTCCCGCGCCGGCTCCCGCGCCCGCCGCCCGGGAAGATACAGATACCGAGGCGCGCGAACGCGCGCGGCGCGACTCCATCACCCGCGCCGAAGCGGCGCGCGCGGATTCCCTGCGCGCCGACGCCGAGCGCCGGGGCCGTGCCGAAGCGGCCGCCCGCGCACGCCGGACCATCGAGCAGGTGGTGCACTTTGATTATGACGAGGCCGCGATCCGGCCCGACGCGGCAGCCGTGCTCGATGCCAAGGCCGCGATTCTCGCCGCCAACGCGGCCGTGCGCCTTCGGCTGACCGGGCACACCGACGAACGCGGGTCCGACGAGTACAACCTTGCGCTTGGGCAGCGGCGCGCGGCGGCCGTGGCCCGCTACCTGTCCGCGCGTGGCGTGCACGAAAGCCGGCTCCTGACCGACTCGGTGGGCGAGCAGCGCCCGGTGTGCACCGAGGCCGGGGAGTCGTGCTGGCAGTTGAACCGGCGGGCAACCTTCGCAATCACCGCCGGCGGCGAAACGCTCACCGTCACGGACGGTCCGCGCGGGCACTGATCCCGTGCGTCACGCCGCCGCGACGGCGCGTACCGCGGCGCGGCGCCGCGGTACGCGCGTGCCAGGCACTCAGTCCGCGACGCTGATCTCGACCAGGTTGTCGTAGAACACCGGGCCGTTGCCAAGGTCGGTGATCCGCTGCGACGTCGTGTCGTTGGCGTTCCTGCCGTCGGGCGCGAGCTTCGTCCACCAGATGCTGGGCGCGTTGGCCACGCCCTCGCGCACCGCATCACCCACGCGCGCGATCCCCGTGAAGAACCCGCGGTCGTTGGCCACCACCACGCGCGCTCCGTCCACGATGCCGCGCGCCGCCGCATCGGACCGGTGCATCACCACCTCGGGCTCGGCGCCGCGCCGCAACGACTCCACGTTCACGAACGTGGAGTTGAGGAACTGGTGCCTAGGGGAGGAAATGAGTTGCAGCGGGTACTTCGCCGCGAGGTCGGGCGTCGTCTCGGGGAACTCGTGCGGCGCCGTGAAACCCGGCAGGGGGTCGAGCCCCACCTGCGCCATGCGCTCCGAATGAAACTCGCACTTGCCGCTCGGCGTGAGGAACCCGCCGGTCGCGAAGGGGAGGAACGGGCGCGGCACGTTGAGGCGCACCCACCCGTGCTCGCGCAGTGCCTCGAACGTCACGCCCTGCATCCGCTCCGCCTTCGTGTCGAGCGCGCCCCGGATCACCGCGAGGTCGTCGTCCCGCAGCGCCGGATGGTCGAGCCCCATGCGCGCCGCGAGGAGCCGGAAGATCTCGCTGTTCGGCTTGGCTTCGCCGAGCGGCGCGATGGCAGGCTGGTTGAGCGTTGCGTAGTAGTGGCCGTAGGCGAAGTGCACGTCCCAGTGCTCGAGTTGCGTCGTGGCCGGCAGCACCCAGTCGG
>JAYEKC010000191.1:0-3679 GCA_034716715.1 Gemmatimonadota bacterium
GCCTGCTCGGCGTCCGGGATGTGAATGCTGAAAGGGGCGCGGGGGCGGGATTTCAACTCACGCAACCGGTCCATCGCGCCGGGCGCCGAAGCCAGGGCGGCAATGCCGTACACCGTTTCCGTGGGATACGCGAGCACGCGATGTGCCTGCAGGTGGGCGATCGTCCCGGGAATCGCGGCGTCGACCTCCGCGGGCGACCAGAACGGAACGGCGCCAATCGCGGGGGTCACGTGTCGAGCCCCTTGAGGGCTTCGGCCCGCGCGAAGTCCGACTCGCCCGTGATCTTGAGCGCCCGCTCGCTGCCCGGCACCACCACGATTTCCGCCCCATCGCGTTCGCAGTGCGCGGCATCGTCGGTGGCGTCGAGGCCGAGGGCCATCGCGCGCGCGTGCGCCCGGACGATCATCTCGCGGGGAAATCCCTGCGGCGTTTGCGCGCGCCAGAGCCCTTCTCGGCCCACCGTCCCGCCAATGCGGCCGTGCGCGTCCACGCGCTTGAGGGTGTCGACGACGGGGAGCGCGGCGACGGCGCCCCGCCCCGCCCTCGCCTCGGCAACCACGCGGTCAATCGTATCGTCGGTGACGAGCGGGCGTGCCGCGTCGTGGATGAGCACGACGCGGCAATGCGCCGGCAGTTCCTCGAGCCCGCTCCGCACCGATTCGGTCCGGGTGTCGCCGCCAATCGTGACGATCATGCGCTCGGTATCGCACTGGAACAGCCACGGGGGCGGATCGCCGGCCACCGTGCGGGGCAGCACGCAGACCACGAGCGCCACGTCGGGCCTCGCCTGGAAGCGCTGCACCGAATGCAGCAACATGGGCTTGCCGGCCACCCAGCGAAACTGCTTCAGTTCCTTCCCGCCCACGCGCGTGCCCGCGCCCCCCGCCGCGATCACCACGCCGACGTCCGGGATGGCGCTCACGACGCGAGCGCCTCAAGCACGTCGCCCACGCGCTCGACGGCCCGCACGTCGAGGCCCCGCGGCGCCCGCTGCGGCGCCCGCTGCGGCGCCGACCGCGGCGACACGAAGGCGCGCCGCATGCCCATTTTCGCGGCCTCGGCGAGCCGGCGCTCCACCTGCGACACGGGGCGCACTTCCCCGCCAAGCCCGACCTCGCCGATGAAGATCGTGTCGTGCGGGATGGGTCGGTCGTGCACGCTTGACGCCAGGGCGGCGGCGATGGCGAGGTCCCCCGCCGGCTCCTGGAGACGGGCGCCACCAACCACGTTGAGGAACACGTCCAGGGCGGCGACCGGAAGCCGCGCGCGCCGCTCGAGCACCGCGAGCAGCATGGCCAGCCGTCTCGCGTCGATTCCGGTCGCGACCCGCTGCGGTGTCCCGAACCCGGCCTTCGCCGCGAGGGCCTGCACCTCCACCAGCACCGGCCGCGTTCCCTCGATCAGCGCCGTGACCGCGCTCCCGGAGGCCGGCGGGCCGGCGTGGTGCGCGAGGAACAGTTCCGACGGGTTGGCCACCGGCTCGAGCCCGTTGCCGGTCATCCGGAACACTCCGATCTCGTCCACCGACCCGAACCGGTTCTTCGTCGCCCGCAGCACGCGGTGGTCGAGGGAACTCTCGCCCTCGAAGTAGAGGACGGTGTCCACGATGTGCTCGAGGGTCTTCGGCCCAGCGATGCCGCCGCCCTTCGTGACGTGCCCGATCAACAGCACCGCGACGCCCTGGTCCTTCGCGAACCGCATCAGCCGCGCGGCGCATTCGCGCACCTGGCCCACGTTGCCCGGCGCCCCCTCGAGGTCGGACGTGAACACCGTCTGGATGGAATCCACCACCATCACGCCCGGCGGCCGGTGTGCGGCCGTGGCCAGCACCGTCTCGAGCAGCGTCTCGCCAAGCAGCGAGACACGCTCGGCGTCATCGCCGAGCCGGTCGGCGCGGAGCTTCACCTGGAGCGGCGACTCCTCGCCGGACACGTACAGCGTGGGGGTGCCGGCGGCCTCGAGGGCCGCCGCGACCTGCAGCAGCATCGTGCTCTTGCCGATGCCCGGCTCGCCGCCGACGAGGACGAGGGACCCGGGCACGATGCCGCCGCCGAGGACGAAATCGAATTCGGCGATGCCGGTCCGGATGCGCGACGACTCGGCGCCGGAGATGTCGGCGACCTTCGGGGTGGGCACCACCCTTCCCCCCGAACCCAGGGCGGCCGCACCGCCCTTTCGGCGCGCAGCGCCCGTGGCGGGGCGGTCGGCCACGGGTTCCTCGACGAGCGTGTTCCACTCGCCGCACGCATCGCACCGGCCGGCCCACTTCGCGTGGTCCGCGCCGCACTCGGTGCACCGGTACACGGTCCTCGCGCGCGCCACGTGTCGTCCTAGGCGGGCTGGCGCGACGTCCAGTTCTCGAAGCGCGTGAACTGTTTCCGGAAGGCGAGCCGCACGAAACCGGTGGGGCCGTTGCGCTGCTTGCCGACGATGACCTCGGCGTAGCCTTCGATTGGCGTGCCGTCGGCCATCTTCGTGGGATTCCCCTGGTCATCCACCGGCCGTTCGTACATCTCCGGCCGGTAGATGAACATCACGACGTCGGCGTCCTGCTCGATGGCGCCGGATTCGCGAAGGTCCGACAGCTGCGGCCGCCGGTTCTCGCCGGTCCGCTGTTCCGGCGCGCGCGAGAGCTGCGACAGCGCGACGACGGGAACGGACAGTTCCTTGGCCATGATCTTCAGCGACCGCGAGATCTGGCTGATTTCCTGCTGGCGGCTCTCGCTCGGCGGGCCTTGGAGGAGCTGGAGGTAGTCCACCACCACCATCTGGATGCCGGCCTGGGACTTGAGGCGCCGCGCCCGCGACCGCAGCTCGAGCAGGGTGAGGCCGGGCGTGTCGTCGATCCAGATCGGCGCCTGCCCCAGCAAGGCGGCGGCCTTCGCCAGGTTGGAATGATCCTGGCTGGTGAGCTTGCCCGAGCGCAGGCGCTGGGCGTCGATGAACCCCTCAGAAGCGAGCATGCGTTGCACGAGGGATTCCTTACTCATTTCCAGCGAAAAAATCGCCGTCGGAATATCCGCCTCGACAGCAGAATATTGCGCCACGTTGAGGACGAAGGCCGTCTTGCCCATCGAGGGCCGGGCCGCCACGATGACCAGGTCGGCCGGCTGGAAGCCAAGAGTGATCTTGTCGAGGTCCGCGAATCCGCTGGGCACGCCCGTCACCGGGCCGCCTTCGCGAAGCTGCTCGATGCGCTCCATTGCCGGCCAGAGCAGTTCCTTGATGCGCGTGAAGCCTTCCCCGCCGCGCTGCTGGCTGACCTGGAAGATCCGGTGCTCGGCGAGGTCGATCAGCTCGTTGGCATCGGACGGCGACTCGTGCGCCTCGACCACCAGCCCCTGCGCCACCTGGATGAGGTGGCGCCGGAGCGCCTTTTCCTTGACGATGCGCGCGTGGTACTCGACGTTGGCGGCCGTGGGCACCGCATACAGGAGCACCCCGATATACTCGCGGCCTCCGGCCGCCTGCAGGGCGCCCTCGCGCTCGAGTTCCTCGGCGAGCGTGACCGGGTCCACGACGGCGCCGTTCTGGTGGAGTTGCAGCGCCGCGTGGAAGATGCGGCGGTGCCCCTCGCGGTAGAACATCGTCTCGTCGAGCAACTCGACCGCGCGCACGATGGCGTCGCCGTCGAGCAGCATCGCCGACAGCACGGCTACCTCCGCGTCCTCCGAGTACG
>JAYEKC010000192.1:0-3670 GCA_034716715.1 Gemmatimonadota bacterium
GGCCACGCGCTTTCCCTCCGCCCCCAGGCGCGGGACCTGATCCACCAGGACGATGCCCGCGTCGCGGCAACGCGCGAGGGTGCCGTCGAGGTCGTCGACGGCAAGGCACAGGTGATGGATGCCGGGGCCGCGCTTGTCGATGAACTTGGCGATCGGGGTTCCGGGCTCGGCGGGCTCGAGGAGTTCGACCAGCGCGTCGCCAGCGGCAAAGCCCGTGATCCGGGCGCCGTCGGAATCGGCGAGGGGGACCTCCGCGAGCCCGAGGAGGTCCTGGAAGAGGGACCGGAGGGCCGCGGTCGATTGCACGGCGAGCCCGACGTGGGCGATGCGGGTACCGCGGCGGGAATCGGGAGGCATGACGGCGGGGTGAGGTTGGGGCGCGGCACACGGGGTGCCGCCCGCGAACACTATGCAATCGGCCGCGCGCGTGCGACGCACCGGGCGGCAGGGGACGAGAAGACGATGTCGAATGCGGTCGCCGTGACGGACTCGGATTTCGAGGCGCAGGTGGAGAAGCAGCCCGGCCTCACCGTGGTGGACTTCTGGGCGACCTGGTGCGGGCCGTGCCGGATGGTGGCGCCCATCCTCGACCAGCTCGCGTCGGAATACGAGGGCAAGGTGCGGGTGGCCAAGCTCGACGTGGACTCGAACCAGAAGACCACGATGCGGTTCAACGTCCGCTCGATCCCGGCGATGCTGTTCTTCAAGGACGGCAAGCTGGTGGACCAGGTGATCGGCGCGGTGCCGAAGTCGGCGCTGGCCGCGAAGTTCGCCCAGCACGCGGCGTAGGATCATGGCGGCCGCCGGCCCGTCCGCGGTAGCGAGCCGGCGGTGAGCCTCCCGGCGGGCGGGCTCCGGCTGCCGCGGTTCCGGGTGCTGCTGCCCCGGACCCGCCTCGCGTACGTCCACCTCCGGAACCTGTTCACCGACGCCAAGCGCGACCGCGGGGCGCGCGTGTTCGCGTACGTGTGCGTGTGGCTCCCCGACGAGTTCCTCCTGTTCTTCCTGCAGGAAGGGGAGGTCGTGAACGCGACGGCGAGCCACGACGGCCAGCGGTTCCACCCGATCGCGATTGCCGACGCGGTGGCGATGGTGCCGCGCGAGGCCGAGTACGGTGAGGTCTGCTTCCACGAGGCGGACGACGAACTGCTGGCCACCATGTACTGGACGCAGATGCTCGAACCGGCCCCATGGCCGCCCGACGTGGCGACCGACAACCCGGACGCGGTACTCGAGTTCCTGCGCGCGACCATGCACGACGGGGTGCTCGAAGTGCTCCACGACGAGGGGCGGAGCTACGGCGTGCTCCGCGAGGGCACGCTGGTGCGCGGGTACTTCTGCGACGACGCGTTCGGCGCACCGGAGGAGCAGCTGCGGGCCCTGCTGGCGCCGTCGGACCGGTGGGTGCGCGTGCGCCTGTGGCCCGTGCCGACGTCGCTCCCCACCCAGGCGGCGCCGGCGCTGATCCAGGCGTATCGCGAGCTGATGGTTGGCATCGTGCGCCGGCTCCAGTCGGGCGGCTGCGACGCCGCACCGGCGGTGGCCGAGCGCGCGCGCCTGAACCTCGCGCCACGGCACCCGGCGCTCGAGCGGCTCGCGGTGACCCTCGACGCCGTGCCGGCGAGCTTCAACCCCACGTCCACGCTCTCCTTCGGCCGCACGCCGTCGTCCACCGTGCGCGACCCCATCTGCGACACGCCGGCCCTGAGCGCCGCCGTGGGCGAGTGGATCGCCGAGGTCCTCAAGACGACGCCGCCGGCGGACGGGACGCCGCCGGAACGGTTCCTGGAAGACGTGCTGCGCGAACGCCGGCACATGTTCCAGACGTCGGGGCTGATGGACGCGCTGCCGTGGAGGCTGTTCGTGTGACGGCCGCGCGGGGCTCGCTCGCCGTGGTCAGCACGCCGATCGGCAACCTGGCCGACCTGAGCCCCCGCGCCGTGGACGTGCTGCGCTCCGCCGACCTCATCCTGGCGGAGGACACGCGGCATTCCGCGGTGCTGCTCGCCCACCATGGCGTGGGGACGCGGGTCGAGTCGTACCACGAGCACAACGAGGCGGCGGCCACGCCGCGGATCATCCGGCGGCTGGTGGAGGGCGCCCAAATAGCGCTCATCTCCGATGCGGGCACGCCGCTCGTGTCGGACCCCGGCGCGCGGCTCGTGCGCGCGGCGATCGACGCCGGGGTGCCGGTCGTGCCGATTCCCGGGCCGTCGGCGCTGCTGGCGGCGCTGGTCGGCGCGGGCCTCCCGCTCGACCGCTTCACGTTCTTCGGGTTCGTGGACCGGAAGGGGCGGGCACGCACGGAGGCGATCCGCGCCGTAGTGGGATCGCGCTGGACCTGCGTCCTGTACGAGGCGCCGGGGCGGGTGGCCGGGCTCCTGGACGACCTGAAACAGGCGGGCGCCGGCGACCGGGATGCCGTCGTGGCGCGGGAGCTCACGAAACAGTTCGAGGAGTTCCGGCGCGGAACCGTGGCCGACCTCGCCGGGCACTTCGCCGCCGCGGCGCCGCGCGGCGAGGTGGTGGTGCTGGTGGGGGGGGCGGCCGACCCGGAGCCGGACGAGGCGGCGATCGCCCGCCGGGCCCGGGAGTTGCGGGCCGGCGGCATGAGCGCCCGGGACGTGACGCGCGTACTTTGCGATGAGATGGGAGCGCCCCGGAACCTCGCCTATCGCCTGGCCCACGAATGACGCTGCGCGCCGCGCTTGCCTGCGCCGCGATCGGCGGCGTCGTGCTGTCCGTTCGGGGCGGACGGACGGCCGAGGCGCGGCCGGCGGCCGCGGTGTCGGCGCCGGCGCCGCGGCTGGCCATCGCGCGGCTGCAGTACGACGGCGGCGGTGACTGGTACGCCAACCCGTCGAGCCTGCCCAACCTCATCAAGGCCATTCGCGAGCGCACGTCGTTCGCCATCGACCCGAACGAGGGCCGGGTGACCCTGATGGACGACCGGCTGTGGGAGTACCCGTTCGTCCACATGACCGGCCACGGCAACGTCACGTTCTCGGACGCCGAGGTGGCCCGGCTCCGCGAGTACCTGGCGCGGGGCGGGTTCCTGCACATCGACGACAACTACGGGCTCGACGAGCACATCCGGCGGGAGATGAAGAAGGTGTTCCCCGACCGGGAGTTCGTGGACGTGCCGCTGTCGCACCCGATCTACCACGTGGTGTACGACTTCCCGAAGGGCGTGCCCAAGATCCACGAGCACGACGGCAAACCGGCCCGCGGGTTTGGCATCTTCCTCGGGAACCGGCTGGCGGTGTACTACACGTGGCAGAGCGACCTCGGCAACGGGTGGGAGGACGTGGGCACGTACCCGTCGGACCCGCCGGAACTCCATGAACAGGCACTGCGGATGGGCGTGAACCTCTTTGCGTACGCGGTGACGAGCCGCCCCACGTCGTGACGCTGCTCCAGATCGTCGAGCGCGAGCGGAGCCGTGCGCTGCGGCTGCTGCGGGCGTCGGTGTCGGCGCGGGCGGCGGCCGCGCTCGTGGCCGTGCTGTCGCTGGGCGCCCTGGCGCTGGGCGGCGCGCGGTGGATCACGCTGCCGCGCGTGGTGCCGTTCGCGGTGTGGCTTGGCGGGCTGGCGCTGGCGGCGTGGATCGTGCGGCGCGGCGCCCGCGCGTTCCGGCACGACGCGTCGGCGACGGCGATCGCCACGGCGG
>JAYEKC010000193.1:0-3669 GCA_034716715.1 Gemmatimonadota bacterium
GACGTGCGCGACGTGCGGGGCGCGGGCGCGTCGGCGGCCGCGGCCGCGGAGGCCGCCTGGTCCGCGGGCGGCCGCGGCCTCGCCCTCCGCGCGGGGTACACGTGGCGCGGGTACGCCGACGACCACTGGCCCGTGTCGCTGGGGTTCGGGGCGACGCTCGGCCGGCTCGGGTTCGACTACGCCGTGGAGCGGTTCCCGACCATCGGCCAGGTGACGCACCGCGTGGGGCTTCGCTACGCGCGCGGCGCGCCGGGCCCGCGGTGACGAGGCGCCGACTGGTGCGCGCCCGCTACGGGTGGATCGGCTGGTTGCTCCTCGGGCTGGTGGGCGGCGCAACGCTCCTCGTCGTGGCCACGCCCACGGGCCGCTACCTGGCCCGCGGAGCGTGGGAGGAAGCGCGCATCCTCTCGCGTCGGCGGTCCATCGAGGCGATGGTACGCGATTCCGCGACGCCGCCGGCGACGCGGGCCAAGCTCGAGCTCGTCCTGGCGGCCCGCGCGTTCGCGGTGGACTCGCTCGGGCTCCCGGCGAAGGAATCGTTCACGAAGTTCACGCAGCTCGACCACGACACGCTGGTGCTCGTGCTGTCCGGGACGCGGCGCGACGCGCTCGTCTCGAAAACGTGGTGGTTCCCCGTGGTGGGGCGCGTGCCGTACAAGGGGTTCTTCGACTTCGAGGCCGGCAAGCGGGAGGAGGAGAAGCTGAAGGCCGAGGGGTACGACACGTACCTCCGGCCGTCACCGGCCTTCTCCACGCTCGGGTGGTTCAACGACCCGCTGCTCTCCACCACGCTCGGCGAGGATTCGCTCGCGATTGCGCAGACCGTGATCCACGAGCTCACGCACAACCGCGTGTACCTGAAGGGCGAGGCGGTGTTCAACGAGAGCCTCGCCGAGTTCGTGGGAAACCGCGGGGCGGTGGAGTTCTTCCGCTCGCGGGGCGACACGGCGCGCGTGCGCGTGGCGGAGGCCCGGTGGCGCGACGAGATGCGGCTCGGGGAGGCGTGGGCGCGCGCGTACCATTCGCTCGACTCGGCGTTCGCGGCGCACCCGTACGCCGACGCCCGCGCGCTCGCCGACCCCGGCCGCGAGCCGGTGGTGCGCGCGGTGCGCCTCGCCGCGCGCGACTCCGTGCTCGCGCGCACGCGGCGGTTCCTCGTGGACTCCGTGGGGCCACGGCTGGAGACGATCGACCCGTCGTACGCGGCGCGCGTGCGGCTCGACAACGCCGCGATCGTCGCCCGCCGGTTCTACGCCACGGGGCTCGGCGACTTCGAGGCCATGTGGGTGCGCGAGGGCCGAAGCGTCCGGCGCGCGTTCGACCGAATCGTGGCGGCCGCCGTGGCCGCCAGTGGCGACCCATTTGCCGCGGTGCGCCCGGCGCCGGATCCGTTCAGGGGGCGTTGAAGCGGCTCGCCATCCGGGCGCGGAGGTCGACGACGGGCGTGGCCGCGGGTGCCTCGGGTTCGTCGCGGTCGGTGGCGGCCTCGACGACGAGTCGCTGCATGCCCTCGCGGACGCCGCGGTCGAGGAACCGCGACACCTGGTCGAGCGAGTAGTCGGCGCCGCGCCGCGTGTCGTACACGTTCAGCGGGTACGCCACCGCGAGGTGGTTGCGCGCCCGCGTCATCGCCACGTACAGGAGGCGGCGCTCCTCCTCCACCTGCTCGTCGTCGCCGAGGGAACGGGCGAGCGGGAAGTAGCCGTCCACGGCCCAGATGACGAACACGGCGTCCCACTCGCGGCCCTTGGCGCTGTGCGCGGTGGAGAGCACGAGCACGTCGTCCTCGGCGTCGGCGCCGAAACCGAGGTCCTGGGTGGATTGCGGGGGCTCGAGCGCGAGGGCGGCGAGGAACGCGGCGCGGTCGGGGTACCCGCCGGCGATCACCTGCAGCTGGTCGAGGTCGGCGAGGCGCGGTTCCACCCGGTCGTAGCGCTCGCGCAGGATGTCGTCGTAGAGCCGCCGGATGGCGGCGACCTCGCGCGCGAGCGCGCCCTCGCCGCCCGACGGCGCTTCGCGCAGCGCTTGCAGCATTCGCGCGAGCGCAGCGTGCGCCTCGCGCGCCCGGGAGGGGGCGTCGAAGCCGGCGAACGCGTCGAGGTCCCACGCCGCGCCGGCCAGGTGCTCCACCGCGTGGCGGGCGGTGGTGTCGCCCACGCCGGGGAGGAGGAGCAGCAGCCGGTACCAGCTCACCTCGTCGCGCGGGTTCTCGAGCACGCGGAGGAACGCGAGCACGTCCTTCACGTGCGCGGCCTCGAGGAACTTGAGTCCGCCCCACTTCTCGAATGGCACGCGGCGCGCAGCGAGCTCGATCTCGAGGTTGGCGCTCATGTAGGCGGCGCGGAAGAGCACGGCCATCTCGCGGAGCGGCACGCCCTCCTCGTGGAGCTCGAGAATGCGGTCCACGACGAAACGCGTTTGCGCGGGCTCGTCGTGCGCCGTGACGAGCCACGGCTTGTCGCCGCCGGCGCGGCGCGTGTGGAGATTCTTGGTGTACCGCTCCTCCGCCCGCGAGATCAGCGTGTTCGTGACGTCGAGGATGGGTTGCGTGGAACGGTAATTCTCCTCCAGCGCGACGATCGCCGCCTGCGGGAACTGCCGCGGGAAGTCGAGGATGTTGCGAATGGTCGCGCCGCGGAACGAGTAGATGCTCTGGGCGTCGTCGCCGACGACGGTGATGTTCCCGTGCGGGCGCGCCATGCCCCGCAGGATGCGCGCCTGGAGGACGTTCGTGTCCTGGTACTCGTCCACGAGCACGTGGTCGTAGAGCCCCGCGATCTTCGCGGCGAGCGGGCCGGGGCGCGGCACCGCGGCGCGGGCGTCGTCCGCGGCGCCGCCGCCCTCCGGTGCGCCTGCCGGTTCGCCTCCCTCGTCGCCCACGAGCATCGCCCAGAAGAGGAGCAGGTCGTCGTAGTCCACGAGGTTGCGGTCCTGCTTGCGCCGCGTGTAGTCGGCGTAGACGCGCAGGAACGCCTCCTCGTGCTCCGCGAACTGCGGGTACTCGTCGGCGAGGAGCGCGGCGACGGGGATGCCCGTGTTCACGTGCCGGCTGTACACGTGGTGCAGCGTCTCCTTCTTCGGGAAGCGCTTCTTCCGGTCGCCGAGGCCGAGCTGCGCGCGCGAGAGCTGCATCAGGTCCTCGGCGTCGCCCTGGTCCATGATGGTGAAGTCGGCGCCGATGCCCACCTGCGGGCCGAACCGGCGGAGCAGCCGGTGGGCCGTGGCATGGAACGTCCCGCCGTGCACGCGACGGCTGTCGCTGCCCACGAGCCGCTCGACGCGCGCCAGCATCTCCTGCGCGGCCCGGCGGGTGAACGTGAGCAGCAGGATGCGCTCGGGACGGGTCCCCGAGTCGATCAGGTGCGCGACGCGATGGACCAGCGTGCGCGTCTTGCCGGTGCCCGCGCCGGCGACGACGAGCAGCGCACCGCCCGGATGCGTGGCCGCACGGGCCTGCTCCGCGTTGAGGCCGTCCGCCGCGTCGCCGGCGCCGCGCGGGGCCACGTCGCGGGGGCGGGCGCCATAGACCTTCGCCTCGTCCGTCACCCCGGCAATATACCGAAGCCCGCCGGCCCGGGCAGATGGCGCCGCCGGACGAAGTTGCCAATGTTTGGGACCATGCAGGCGTTCCCCCGAGCCGCTTCCGGCGCCGCACGTTGTGCCGGGTTT
>JAYEKC010000194.1:0-3660 GCA_034716715.1 Gemmatimonadota bacterium
CACCCACTTCACGCCGCTCGACATCATCAGGACGTCGCGCACCGTGGCGCCGTCGTACGCGCTGCCCTTGAGCACGGGCACGTACTGCACCACCTGGTCGTTGATGGAGCCAATCCGGCCCTGCCGCACGGCGGCGCCGATGAGCGTGCTGGTGACGCTCTTGGCGACGCTCATGGACATCCAGCGCGTGTGCTCGGTGTTGCCGCGCGCGTAGCGCTCGAGCACGATGCGGCCATTGTGGAGCGCGAGCAGCCCGGTGACGTTGTTGAGCCGCACGTAGTCGTCGAGCGTGCGTTGCGCGCCGCGGGAGGTGAACGCGAGTTCGGTGAGGGGTTGCGGGTCGCGCGGGAGCGTGAGGGGTTGCGCGGCGTGGTGGATGCCGCGCGTGGCGAACAGGCGGTCGATGTTGCGGAACGTGTTCACGGCGAGGTCGAGCGGGAGCGCGCCGTCGTACACCTGGCGCGCGGTGCCGATGGGTTCGGCACGGTGCGGGTTCGGGGTGACGGGCTGCGCGTTCGCCGCGGCCGCGACCAGGCAGAGGGCTGCGATCGCCAGGCTCGCTTGCGCTCGGCTCCTTCGGGGAGTCCGTTCGCTCGCGTTCCACGCGCTTACACGCGTCGAGCCGCCCGCGTCAACGACAACGGCGCGCGGGCGTCTCTCGCTACGCGCGAGGAACGCTCGCTTCCGGCTCCCCTCAGTCGCCCCGCCGCCGTGCGTCCTCGCCGCGCGTTCAACCCGCCGGCCTCGTGAACGCGTACAGCGCCGCAAGCGCGGTTGCCCAGAAGCCGAACGACCATGCGCGTCCAGTTCCCGAAACCGCGAGTCCGTCCGGGCCGAGTACATCTCGAGCACATCCCGGAGTTCGCTGCGGCTTGCGTCCACCGTCTGCATCCAGGTCACAAGATCTCCGCCGGCGTCTTCACCGAGGGTGTCGTGGAGGTGGTGCGAAGGCCGTACTCGCAGCCGTGAGCCGACCGCTGTCGGCTTCAAGCTACGAACCTGGCCGCTTCGAGCTGAACAGCTTTGAGATTAATAGCTTGAAGCCCACGGCGGTCAGCGGCCAGCTGCGAGTTGCGTCTTTTGCAGCGCCCTCCCCCTCACCCCTCACCCCTCACCGCCCCTCACCCCTCACCCGCCCCCCTCACCCTTTTCGGTGAGCAATCGCGTCGTGAACCGCTGCTGCTCGGCCAACCGCTCCATCTCCGTCCCCATGTCCTCGATGGTCCGCTCGAGCCGCTCGATGCGCTCGTTCAGCGCGCGGACCTCGCGCGAATCGTACCCGCGGTTCTCATAGGCGCGCACGGCGCGCGTGCCCAGCACCACGCCGAGCACGATGGGAATCAGCATTGCGCCCACGAACAGCGCCATCTCGAGCAGCCCCAGTCCGAACATCACCGACCTCCCTTGCGGCGCACGGGCGACGCCAGCCCGAGGAACACCAGGAGCGCGCGGTTGAGCCGCACCACATCCTCGTCTCCCAGCCGGCCGACGTGCGCGCCGAGCCGCGCGCGCGGCACCGTCGTCACCTTGTCCACCATGAGCTGGCACGCAGCGCGGAGCCCGTTCCCGTCCGACGGGGCCACGGGCAACCGGATGAGGGGCGCTTCCACTGCGCTCGTGGTGAACGCGACGATGGTGACCGAGTCCGTGGCGTCGAAGCGCCCATCCTGGATGATGACGGCCGGGCGCGGCTTGCCGGGGTACCCGGGCCCGGCGGCCACCGTCCAGATGTCGCCGCGTGTCATTCGGCGGCGGCCGCGTCGATGAACGCCTGATCGTCGGCGGCGGTCGCCGCCCGCGCGACCGCGAGCGACTGCCGGTGCGCCGCGGCCCGAAAGCGGGGCGCATCCACGTCCGGCACCCAGATCTGGATGGGGCGCAGCCCCTGACGCCGCAGCCGTTCCCGGTGCGCCGCAACCTTTTCGCGCGTCGCCCGCGCGTCCGCTGCCATGTGCTTCCTCCGCCGGCGCGTCATGGTTACATGTAACTTGCACCGGCGACGCCGGCAGCGCCAGACCCGCGGCGCCCGGTCCATTACGTTCCTGCCCATGGTACACGTCCGCGCGTCCGCCGAGCACGACCTCGAGGCCATCACCGCCATCTACACCCACTGGGTGCTGCACGGCTCGGCGAGCTTCGAGGAAGTGCCGCCGTCGCAGGACGAGATGGCCGCCCGCCGCGCGAAGGTGCTCAAGTCGGGCCTCCCCTACCTGGTGGCCGTGGACGACGCGGGCGCCATCCTCGGCTACGCGTACGCCACCATCTACCGCGAGCGCTCGGCGTACCGCTACACCGCCGAGGATTCCATCTACGTGCACCCCGAGCACGGGCGGAAGGGCGTGGGCGCGGCGCTGCTCGCCGAGTTGATCCGGGAGTGCGAGGCGCGCGGGTGCCGGCAGATGATCGCGGTGATCGGCGACAGCGAGAATGCGTCGTCCATCGGCCTGCACGAACGGATGGGGTTCCGCCCCGCCGGCGTGCTCAAGAGCGTGGGGTTCAAGTTCGGCCGCTGGCTCGACAGCGTGCGCATGCAGCGCGCGCTCGGCCCGGGCGACTCCACCCTGCCCGGCGGACGCTAGGGGTACACGGCCGGCGCGGCGCGCAGCTCCACGGGCCACGTGCGCTCGTCAGTGGCGCGGAACGTGGCGAGCGCGTTGTCGGCGTCCCTGCGGCCCCGGTCGACGATCGCCTCGACCGCGGCGCCGAACTTCAGCAGGCCCGACCCCAGCGACTCGAGGTCGATGCCCGACCGCACGAGGCACACGGGCCGCGGCCGCTCGCCCAGCGGTACGGCGGCAATGTTGCGCACGGCCATGCGCGACAGCTCGTACTTGAAGCCCTGGCTCATCCACGTGGAAAGGAGACGGCCCGGGAGCACGGCGAGGTCCAGCGACTGGGGCAGGCGGTCCACCTGCGGAATGAGCACGTAGATGGGCAGGCCGGCCGCCAGCAGGTGATCGGCGGCGGCCAGGGGCTGGTTGTGCAGCACCCCGCCGTCAACCTCGTCGTTGCGCGGCTCGAACGCGATCGGGATGGCGGCCGACGCCAGCAGCGCGTCCTTCAGCATCGCGAAGTTCACGATGGGACGCCACCGCGCCGTGGGCGTGAGCGCGAGCTCCGGCGCGTAGTAGTACTTCCCCGCGTTGGTGCCGAGGCTGGTGACGCCGATGGCGAGCTTGCCGGCGAAGCGCGTGAACGCATCCCAGCGGCGGGCCATGAGGCGGTCGAACGTCGCGTCGAGCGGCGTCACGTCGAACACGGAGCGGAGCCCGCGCACCGCGCGCAACACCGAGCCCGTCACGTAGCGCCGCGCGATCACGTCGAGCGCCAGGTGGGCGATGATGCGGCGCCAGCTGTTGTCGCGCGGATTGGGCCGGAACACGTCCTCCGGCCGCATCTCCGCCCAGGCCAGCCGGAGGTCGGCCGCCGTCATGCCCAGCGCCACGCCCGCCGCGTTGATGGCGCCGGCCGATGCGCCGGTGACGACGGACGGATACGCGCCGCCGTGGTGGGCGACGAGGCGCTCCAGGCAACCCACCTCCCAGGCGCCGAGGGCGCCGCCCCCGGAAAAGACGATCCCGTACGGGCCGAGCGGCTGCGGGCTGGTCACCACGCGGGCACCAGGTCCTCGTCGTCGCGGCGCACGGCCGGCCCCGGCTG
>JAYEKC010000195.1:0-18487 GCA_034716715.1 Gemmatimonadota bacterium
CCAGCTCGGCCGGGGCGGTTCGCATGGCCTGTGGACCGCACGCCGAACGTGCCACGAGCTCAACCACGGTCTCAGCGGCGGGGCTGTCCCACACCGGCTGCCCGCTTCGTGCGTGTTCACGCCACCACAGCGCCACCTGAGCGGTGGGTGATGCCACTCGTACCGCCACCGTCCCCGACAACGCTACCGTGCGGGTGAGCAACGTCGCGTATTCCCGCGCCATTTCGTCGGCCGGGTCTCCGAAACCGATCGACGGTTCGATCCACACCAATACGTTTCCGTCGGCGCTCGAAAACACGTCGATCGGTCCAACGCGAGACACGCGGCGGATTCCCGAGAGTTCCAATTCCGGGATGAGCCGTTCCGGCGCGACGGTCGCCAGGGCCCGGACCTCGGATACCGGCTGCCGGGCGGCCACTGGGCGCGCGTCAAGCACGTCATCGCAGCAGTCGGCGCCGACGAACACGAGCCGATTCAGGAGTCGCTCCGCCGACCCGGCAAAGCGCAGCACTGTGGCGGGCAGCACTACGTTCCTGCGTCGTTGGAACCGTGAACCACCGCCGCCAGCTTCCGGGCCGCCGCGTCGCCTTCCCGCGCTCCACCGAGGCGGATGGCGTCCACCATCGCCAAGGCGAGCCAAAGCTGTGGGTTCCGCTTGGCAACGTCGCTTGTGATCGGGTACAGCGGCTGGAGCGCAATCCCTCGTCCTTCCCCGTTCGCCGTCGGCCACACGTACAGTACCCGCCCCGAGCCCTCGCCATCCGCCGCGTTCACCAGCGGCTCGCCCCGGGCACCGGGAGCGTCCCAGCCAGTGGGAATGCCGATTGCCGGCCCCCCCAAGGTCACCGGGAACGCGTGTGGCACTCCCCAACGGATGAATCGCAGGAGCGGCTCGCGGAAAACACGTCTTGCCGCCCCATCGACCAGGCCGGCGGCGACAAGCCGACGCACGCCGTTGTGGATTTCACCAACACTGCGCCCTGTGGCGTCGGCCGCTATGGCGAGAGTCTTGTCCGGTGCGATGGCTAGTTGCAGTGCAACCGCCACGTCCCCTGGTCTCAGGATAATTTGCTTCATTTATGAAATGTGAAACCTTATGTAATATATAGTATTACATGCATGTGTCTATGTATGGAGTTGGAGGGCTGTAGCTGGTATCTTCCTCTGTTTTTCATTGGAAATTGTCGAACCGTTCCTTGGTTCCCAGATCAGCGATGCGCCGGGCAGGCAGAAGCGGCGGCCTCAGATCGTCGTTGTCCGATTGGTCCCCTCAGCGCACCTTCAATGAACCACAAACCGAGCGACCTACCCGTGAAGTTCCCTCGCAAATGCGTCCGGATGGCCTGGTCGTTGGCCGCCCTCGCCATAGTCGGCCCGTTGGCCGGCGCGCAACAGGGAGATTCCCTGCTGGTCGGCCCCGGTGTTTCTCGCGCGCTGGCGATGGCCCGGTCGGCGACCATTCACGATGTGCGCTACGACCTTCGACTCGATCTCACGGCCTCGGACAGCGCCGCGGGAATCGTGGCGATTGACTTCGAGCGCACTGGCACGGGCGATGTGATCCTCGATTTTCGCGGCCGGCGACTCACGTCCGTATCGGTAAACGCGCTCCCACTGCCCACCCCGGACTACAACGGCCACCACCTGCGCATTCCGGCCGCAGAGCTTCGATCCGGCCATAATTCCGTCCGCCTCTCGTTCGTCAGCGACATCGCCGCTTCCGGCGCCAGCATCATTCGCACCCGTGATGCGGTCGATGGGGCTACGTATCTCTACACGCTTCTCGTCCCGGCGGACGCGAACCAGCTGTTCCCCTGTTTCGATCAGCCGGACCTGAAGGCGCGAGTTTCGCTTACCCTCCGCGCGCCGCGCGACTGGCGAGTCGTCGCCAATGGCTCGGTGGCGGGCGCCGACACAGTCGGCGCCGCCGTCACGACACGATTTACGGAAACGCGTCCGCTCAGTACGTACCTGATCGCCTTTGCGGCAGGTCCGTGGCGAGAGTATGCAAGCACGGCGCGGGGCCGGGCGGTTCACCTCTACACGCGAGCGTCGCGGGCGGGTGAGGTGGATGCGGACACGTTGCTGAGGCTCTCGCATCGCGCGTTGGACTGGATGGAGGGCTATTTCGGCAGGCCGTATCCGTTCGAGAAATTCGACCTGCTCCTCGCTCCCGCGTTTCCCTTCGGCGGCATGGAGCACCCCGGCCTCGTGATGTACAACGAGGATCGTTTCGTCTTCCGCGATCGCCCGACGCTCGCGCGCAGGGTGGGGCGGTTTTCCACCATCCTGCACGAAACCGCCCATCAGTGGTTCGGTGACCTGGTGACGATGCAGTGGTTCGACGACCTGTGGCTGAAGGAGGGGTTCGCGACCTACATGGGCGCGAAAGCCCTCGCCGAGCTCGAGCCGCAGGCCGACGCGTGGAAGTCGTTCTTCCAGTCCAACAAGCCGGCGGCATACGGAGTGGATGAGACCCTCGGCACGACTCCGCTCTGGCAGGAACTCGGAAACCTCGACCAGGCGAAGAGTGCATACGGCGCCATCGTCTACAACAAGGCGCCTGCCGTACTGAAGCAGCTTAACTACCTCGTTGGCGAGGACGCGTTCCGCGCGGGCATTCGCGCCTTCCTGGCGTCCCACGCCTACGGGAACGCAACCTGGAAGGACCTCCTTGCCGCGATTGGGGCATCGGCGGGTCGGCCGCTCAATGGGTTCGGCACCAACTACATGCTGCGTGCCGGCATGCCGGTCGTCACGCCGGAAATGGAATCCGACGGCAACCGACTCACGCGATTCCGCCTGCGCCAGCAGCCGGCTCAGCCCACCGTGTCCGGCCTGTCGCCGTGGCCGATTCGCACCCGTGTGCTTGTCATGGGCCGCGACGGCCGGGCCGACCGCATTGATGTTGACATCACGGACACGGTGGTGGACGTGCCGGCGCTGCGCGGACTTCCCGTGCCGCAGTTCATCTTTCCCAATGCGGAAGACTACGGGTATTTCCTTGCGATGCTCGACAGCGCCAGCGTCGTGGCGCTTGAGGATGGCGCGATCGGGAGGGTATCCGACCCCCTGTTGCGCACGATGTTGTGGGGCGCGTTATGGGACCAGGTACGGGAAGCCCGGCTGGATCCGCTGCGGTTCGTGCGATTGGCGCTCCGCGAACTGCCCAAGGAGACGGACGAGCAGATCGTCCCGGCACTCACCGGTCGACTCGACCGTGCGATTCGCGCGTACCTGTCCGACTCCGTGGTGCGCAGCGTCCGCCCGGATGCCGAGCGCGTGTTGTGGAACGGAATCGCAGACACGGCACGCGGCTTCGGCGTGCGACGCGGCCTGCTTGACGCCTATGTCTCCATCGCGGGGTCGGCCGCGGGCAGGGACCGGCTCGTCGAAGTGTTCCACGCGGACTCCGTCGTCGGCGAGCCGGTGCGCGACCCCACCCGCTGGAGCATCGTGACGCGCCTGCTCGTGCTCGGCGACCCGCGAGCCGACACGCTGCTCCGCACGCAGACGGCCCGCGACACGACACCGGACGGACGTCGGCGGGCGTTCACCACGGCCGCCGGGCGTCCCCGGCGCGACACCAAGGCGGCATATTTCCGTCGATACTTCGCCGACTCCACGCTCAACGAAGACTGGGCGACCGGCTCGCTGGGCGAGTTCAACGCCGTTGAGCACGAGGGCTTGACCCTGCCCTTCCTTCGACCGGCTCTCGACTCGCTGCCGTACATCCAGCAACACCGGCGGATCTTCTTTCTCGGCTCATGGCTGTCCGCCTTCCTGAACGGACAGCGGTCTCCCGAGGCGGCGCGCATCGTCCATGACTGGCTGGATGCCCGCCCCGATTTGCCGATCGATCTCCGCCGGAAAGTCTTGCAGTCGGTGGACGAACTCGACCGTACGGTGCGGATCCGGAACCGTGGGAACGTCAGGACCGGCGGTCCGCGATGACGCTCGCCACGGCTCCGGCGCCGAGGATCACCGCTACGGCCAGGAGCGTGAGCGAGTTCTGGTGTTCGCCCAATAGCGGAGCCACGGCCTGTCCGAACAGCATCTTCACGCCGACCAGCCCCAGGATGATGGCGAGCGAGACATTGAGGTAACGGAATTTCTCGATCATTCCGGCGAGGCCGAAGTACAGGGATCGCAAGCCGAGGATCGCGAACACGTTGGAGGTGAAGACGAGGAAAGGATCGGCCGTTACCGCGAAGATCGCCGGGATCGAGTCTACGGCGAACAGGAGGTCCGTCGTCTCCACCAGGACGAGCGCCACGGCGAGGGGCGTGATCCATCGCTTCCCCTCACGAATGATGAAGAAGTGTTCGGCGTGGTAGTCCGCCGTCACGCGTGCGTGCCGGTTCAGCCAGCGCACGATCCAGCGTTCCTCGGGCGATGCGGCGCGTTCCGGAGTCACGAGCATCTTTACGGCTGTAACGACCAGGAACGCACCAAAGACGTACATGACCCAGTGGTAGCGGGCGACCAGCGCGGCACCCCCGGCGATCATGCCGCCCCTCATGACCAGCGCCCCGAGCACGCCCCAGAAGAGCACCCTGTGCTGGTACATCGGCGGCACCCGCAAGTGCCGGAAGATGAGCGCGATCACGAACACATTGTCCATCGAGAGGCTCAGCTCGACGATGTACCCTGTGAGGAACTTGATGGCAGCGGTGTGGCCGTTGTTGGGTCGCCCGTCGATCGCATCGAGGCCGAGGCCAAGCCCCTGCCAGTGCGCATTGTAGGCCACGAACACGAACACGGCGCACCCAAGCGCCATTACCATCGTCCCGGCCGTGAACAGCAACGCTTCCCTGGTGGATGGGACGTGGTAGCGGCGGTTGAAGACCCCGAGGTCGAGCGCCAAGACGGCCAGGATGAAGGCGATGAACCCGGTCCAAACGAGGATCATGGGTGCTTGCCCTCGTCGACCCAGGCCCGCCACTCATCCTCCGCCAGCCCGATGGACAGCCGGTTGCCGAATCGTGCGAGGGGCTGGCGAAGCACCAGCGGCTCGTCGCACAGCACCTGCAGCCAGCGCTCATCGGAGTACCGCCCCGCGGCGAGGCCGAGGTCGCGGTAGCGTGCCGCTGCCGGATCCACGAGCGCCGTCACGCCGAACCGCTGGACGAAGCGCAGCAGTTCGCCCCGGCTGGCGGGTCGCTCCTTCAGGTCCACGAAATGCACGCGCACGCGGCGCTCGCTGAAGAACCGCAGCGCCTTTCTCGTGTCCGCGCTTTTCTGCGTTCCGAAGACCTGGACTTCCACTGTGCAACCCTTGGTCGAAGACGGGCACCCGTGACCGCGCGGCATACTACTCGTGGGAGCAGCCCCGGTGTAAGCTGCAAACCGCGAATCGCCCGCGGTACGGGCACAACGGGAGGAACCGGTGACTGCGGAATCATTCGAGGCGGCGTGGTGGTTGCCCGGACCGCACCTCCAGACAATCTGGGGGAAGAAGGCGCGTCGGGTTGCCTTCACGCACGATCGCCTTGAGCGGTTTGCAATGCCGGACGGCGATTCCGTTTCCCTCGCCCGAATGGGGCGCGCGGCTGCAGGCACGCCCCATCTGTTGGTATTGCACGGCCTCGAGGGGAGTGTTCGCGCCACCTACGCCCACGGACTGCTCGCGCAGGCGCGACGGCGCGGGTGGACCGGCGACCTGTTGCTGTTTCGCACCTGCGACGGCGAGATGAACCGCGCACCGCGCATGTACCATTCGGGCGAGACAACCGACCTGGATGCGGTCGCGCGCCATCTGGTGCAGTCACGGAGCGGCGAGCCCATCTTCGTGGTTGGTGTCTCACTCGGAGGCAATGTCCTCCTCAAGTGGCTGGGCGAACTGGGCCCCGCTGGACCGGCGCTGGTGCGGCGGGCTGTGGCCGTCAGTGTTCCGATGGACCTTGCGGCGGGCTCCCGATATCTCGAGCGCGGCATCTCGCGCCTCTACGTCCGCCATTTCCTTGCCACCCTCAAGCCCAAGGCGCTTGCAAAGGCTCGACAGTACCCGGGAATGATTCGGGTGGATGAAATGCTCGCCGCGCGGACGTTCTGGGAGTTCGACGACGCCGCAACGGCGCCGTTACACGGCTTTCACGACGCCGCCGACTACTACGCCCGTTCCAGCTCGATGTCGTATCTGCACCGAGTTGCAGTTCCAACGCTCGTGCTTGGCGCGCGAGACGATCCCTTCGTTCCGCCCGCGTCCGTCGCCCAGGCGGCAAAGATTGCGTCCGAAAGCCGGTTCATCGAAATGCAAATGACGCAGTCCGGCGGCCATGTCGGATGGGTGTCTGGCCAACCCATGAAGCCACAGTACTACATGGAGAAGCGATCTATTGATTTTTTGGCAAATGCTTGATTAGTGCTTTGATGATGGCTTGTTATTGGTTCTATCTATTAGCGAAATCATATTAAGAGAGCGAAAGATCTTGAATTATTCTCTGAGTAAGTGATAGTTTTTGGCAAACGATCTACGAAAGAGATTTGCTTTCCGACGCCGTACTCGGTGCCGCGGTAGGGTGCAACCCGAAGTGGCTGTACAACGCCGCCGCTCGACTCAATCGACCCATCCGACGGACTCCGGCGGATGCGGTGTGGTGGCGCCTTGTACACGCGATCGCCACTGGCATGCGCGCGCCCGTCCTCGACGCTGCGGCTGCCGCAACGCTCCTCCTCAGGCTCGGTCCCGACGCTGGCAGGGTCCGGCTTCAGGCAAGCTCTGATGACGCGGTCAGCCTGTCCGTTGACGTTTCCCGGTTTCACGATGGCGCCGCCTTGGCACTGGCGGCGGCGCGGGCGTTTACGACTCCGCGACGCCGCGGGCGTCCAAGGCGCCGTGCGCGCGAACAGACGCGAGCTGCGGCTCCGCCCGTCGACACCGCGGGGGGGCTCCGCCCCGACGAACTACGTGTTTGGGACGCGGTTGTCGGGTGCGGCTGCGACCCGATACTCGTGCAGGCGGCGGGCACGAAGCCTGTGACATCCGGACGCGCCAGGAGACTTCTGTTGCTCGTCGACGCCCCTCCGCGGAAGGCAGCGGCGCTTGCGGCGACCCTCAACTCCCTTGACGCCAGACCACGAGGCGTTGAGGCTCGCGCTTCGTTTCGCATCGAGGGCGTGTTCTTCCGGTCCGTTCAGCGAATGGCCCTTGTGACGGGGAACGTGGCTTTCGACGTGGCAACGTGGTGGCCCGGTGTGGGCACGCATGTCGAGGCCGGCGCCCACGCATCGCTGCTGGCGATCGGGGACCGGGCGCTTCGAGTGGTGAGCGCCCCACCCGCCTGAGTTCGGCCCTTGCATGCCGGACCACCGCGGCCGACGCACCGTCGCCACCCTGCCGCCGCGAGGATACCTTCAGGGCAGATTCTCGGAGGTGGTCCTCATGCGCACGATCTCGCTCACCTTGATGGTTGTCACGGCCACAGCCTGCAGCGTGCAGCACTGGCAGTCGGCATCGGTGCCTCCCGTCGACGAGCACATGGCTCACATGATGGCTGCCGACATGGACGCCCCAGCCGCCACCCGTGCCTCCGGTCGGTTCGTGAACGGATCATCGCAGGGTGCTCCCGGCCTCCCCGCCAGCAACGAGTCGGCGGCTGCACGATTGGGCGCGAGCCCTCGCCACGGCGAGTGGGTAAAAGTCGCATGGGGGCCAGGCTCGGCCGATTCCCTCATGGCGTGGATCGTCTACCCGGTCCGCAGCGGGAAGGCCCCGGTCGTGGTGGTCGTTCACGAGATTTTCGGGCTCTCCACCTGGGTTCGCGCGGTCACTGATCAGTTGGCCGCCCAGGGATACATCGCGATCGCGCCGGACATCCTGTCACGCGTGCGTGGAGGCCCATCTTCCGTGGAGTTGTCGGGCAACGACGCCCGAAACATGATCGGTCGCGTTCCGGACGCGGACCGATACCGCACCGCGGTAAATGCGGCTGCCAATTACGCGATGACCCAGCCTTCCGCGCTTGCGCGCTATGCAGTCATCGGCTTCTGCTGGGGTGGGACGACGGTGTGGGGCCACGCGATTGACGGCGGAGTCCAGGGCTTTGCGGCAGGCGTTGCCTATTACGGCGCGCCGCCGTACAGCACGGGCGGGCAGTCCGCGACGCCATCCACACCAGCGACACCGGTGAGTCCTTCGCGCGACTCCCTGGCGAAGATCCGCGTGCCCATTCTGCTGCTCAACGGGGCGAGGGATGCGAGGATCGGAACACAGATGCCGGCCATCGACAGCGCGATGCGGGCGCTGGGGAAGGTGTACGCCGGCGTCAACTACGACGGCGCCATCCACGGGTTCCTGCGTGCGCAGGACGACCCTGCGACCGGTGCGAACGCGGACGCTGGGGCGGCGAACCTGGCGGCAGCCCGCGACGCCTGGCCGAGGACCGTTTCGTTTCTCCGCCAGCATCTGGGGCCATGATGTCCTGATGTTGCGCCGTACGGCGCAACGGATCGGATCACGTGCCCCGCGTCATTGCGTGGAGCGTCAACCAGGCGGGCCAGTTTCCGCTCAGCTCGAAGAAATCCTCGAAGTATGCGAGGCCCGCATCCTCGAACGTGCGGAGCAGCGAGGTCATACCGCGATCATCATGGATGGGCCCGATCGCCACAAGGTCCTGTTCCACGCGGAATTCCTCATCGGTCAACGCAAGCGCCGTATCGATGGCAGTTCGCGTGAAGCCGGCGCGCTCGAACGCCGGTCTGCGGACGAGGATCGTCGGGGCGCCGTCGGGGATGCGAATTGGCATGCGGCCACATTACCGGCACATCAGCGGAGGGGGCAAGGTTGCGCGGGTATGACGTCATAGTCGTGGGCGGCGGGCACGCCGGGGTCGAGGCCGCCGTCGCCGCCGCGCGTGCCGGCGCCGCCCGGGTTGCATTGGTGACGAGCAGCGCCGCCACAATCGGCCAGATGTCGTGCAACCCGGCAATTGGAGGAATCGCCAAGGGCACCGTGGCACGTGAAGTGGATGCCCTTGGCGGCGTCATGGGCCGGGCAACGGACCTCGCCACGATTCAGTTCCGGATGCTCAACCGCGGCAAGGGACCCGCAGTTTGGGCTCCGCGGGCTCAGTGTGACCGGGCACTCTACCGCCGTGCGGTGCAACGCGTGCTCGCCAGCCATCCGCGGGTGGAAGTCGTGGAAGCGACGGTTGGAGCGTTGGCGCTGGCACCGGGTGCTGCCGTGGCTGGCATCCGGTCGCTCGACGGGAGCCTGCTGCCGGCACGCGCCGTCGTGATCGCCACCGGCACGTTTCTTCGCGGACGCATCTTCATCGGCACCGAGTCACAGTCACCCGGCGGGCGCGCCGGCGAGCCTCCGGCAACCGAACTCGCCAGCCAATTGCTGTCCCTGGGGCTGACGACGGGCCGATTCAAGACCGGGACTCCGCCACGCATTGACGGCAGGACCGTTGCATTTGACGCCCTCGAGCGACAGGACAGCGAACTCGACGCGTTTGCCTACCGGTGGTCCCGGCTCGGACCGCGCGCACGACCGCTTGCCCAGGTACCGTGCTGGCTCACCTGGGCTGGCGAGGCGACCAAGGACGTGGTTGCCGGGAGTCTTTCCCGGTCGGCGATGTACGGCGGCGTGATTGGCGCCCGAGGACCTCGCTACTGCCCGTCCATTGAAGACAAGGTGGTGCGGTTTCCGCATGCGCCCCGTCACCAGGTGTTCCTCGAGCCCGAGGGGCTCGACACCACCGAGATGTATGTCAACGGCCTGTCGACCTCGCTGCCGGCATCCGTGCAGCTGGAGATGCTCCGGTCCGTGCCGGGACTGGACCGCGTCGAGATGACCCGCCCCGGCTACGCAATCGAATACGACTACTTCGCGCCGACCGAGCTGCATCCCTGGCTCGAGTCGCGGGTGGTTCCCGGCCTCTTCCTCGCCGGCCAGGTGAACGGGACCACCGGCTATGAGGAGGCCGCGGCGCAGGGGTTGGTTGCCGGCCTCAACGCCGGCTTGCAGGTGTCCGGCCGCGAGCCGCTCACGCTTGGGCGCGAGACCTCATACATGGGCGTGCTCGTCGACGACCTCGTGACGAAGGGAGTCGACGAGCCGTACCGCCTTTTCACGTCCCGCAGCGAGTTCCGCCTGACCGTGCGGCACGACAACGCCGTTCGCCGACTCGCGCCACTGGGCATGGAGGTCGACCTCTTTGGTGCAGACGAGCGGCGGCGCATCGAGGAGCGCCTGGCGCGCGAGGATGAACTCATCGTCCGTGCTGACCGGGTCAGCGTGCCGCCGGCTGCGGTCGCGAATCTGCTTGCGGCAGCCGGATCCGCGCCGCTTTCACACGCGGTGCGGGCAAGCGAGCTCGCGCGCCGGGTGGGTGTCGGCCTGGGTGACGTGCTGCGGGCGGTGGGAGAGGTGGTGACCGACGATGGGGAAGCGCTGACCAGCGCGGACCTCGAGATCAAGTACGCCGGATACTTCGCCCGCGAGCGGGCGGCGGCGGAGCGTCTCCGCCAGCTCGGCGCCTACCGGCTCGACGACAATGCGGAGTACGTGACAATGACGTCGCTGAGCTTTGAGTCGCGGGAAAAGTTGCAGCGACGGCGGCCGGCCACACTTGCCCAGGCAGCGAGCATTCCCGGCGTCAGCCCGTCGGACCTGCAGAACCTCGTGCTCGAGATGGAGCGCCGGCGCACCGGACGCGGGCCCGCGACAACGACTACACGGTGAGCGCGCAACGCAGGCGCCTCGGCGCATGACACCGCGGGTCGAGCGCATTGTGCTCCGCACGGCAGGCGTGGCCGTACTCCTGCTCGGGTTCCTCCCCATCAGTTCCTGGCTCCCCGGCGGGTTGGCGGACGGCGGCTACGCACCCCGCTGGCATGAGTGGATCCTTGGCCTGCTGATTTGCATCGGCGGCGGAATCGTCTCGGCAATCCTGCTGCGCCACCATCCTTCCGGCCGACTGCTTGCCCGCAGCCGCCACATGGCCGCCGTGCTCGACGTGGTGCCCGCACGCACCGACGTGGCACTGGGCGTCCTGTGCGGCAGCATCTATGTCGTGCTCGCCTGGTGGGTGTTCGACGGACGGCCGCTGCTCATTGACGAGATCGTCCAGGTTCTGCAGGCCCGGCTGTACGCTACGGGCCAGTTGACGTGGCCGGCCCCCGTGGCACCAGAGTTCTTCTCCGTGCTGCACATCGTGGACATCGGCCCGGACGTGTACTCGCAGTTTCCGCCGGGCTGGGCCGCAATGCTCAGTCCGGCGTCGCATGTCGACGCGGAATGGGTCGTCGGCCCCATCTGTGGAGCGGTGGCGGTGACGGTGTTTGCCCGTATGCTCCGTGCGGTCTTCGGTCGCGACGCTTCACTGACGGTCATTGCGGGAAGCCTGTTGTTCGGCCTCAGCCCGTTTGTTGCGTTTCAGTTCGCGTCGCACATGAGTCACGGTCCCGTGCTCATGTGGATCCTGCTCGCGACGCTGGCTCTCGGGACGGCCGCAACGCCTGGTCGAGCCGCTCGCACCAGTACGGCGCTGGGCTTCGTGTCCGGCGTATGCGCGGGCTGCGCGTTCGCGGTCCGTCCCCTCGACGCCGTTGCGTACGCCGTTCCCGCGGCGGCGGTAGTGGCCTATGTGTCCCGGCGGGAGTCCGCGGCGAGGGTCGCGCTACTCGGCGCCGCCGCAGGACTGGCCATTCCCGTGGCGCTCGTGTGCTGGGTGAACATCCGAACCACCGGGTCGCCAACGCTCTTTGGCTATGAGGTGCTCTGGGGTTCGGCGCACGGCCTCGGCTTTCACCAGGCGCCGTGGGGCGACGCACATACGCCCGAGCGAGGCATCGAGCTGCTTTCCCTTTACCTGACGCGCCTGAACACGTACCTCTTCGAAACACCGTTCCCTTCCCTGCTGCCCGTCGTCGGAGGATTGTTCGTTGCACGGGGGCTGAGCCGACTCGAGCAGATGCTCCTGGCCGGTACGGGACTGCACGCGGCGATGTATTTCGCGTATTGGCACGACGGGTTCTATCTCGGGCCGCGATTCGTGGTTCCGTGGGCGCCGGTGCTCGTGCTCCTCTGCATTCGGCTTGCGCGCCGCATCCCCGACGCGCGGCTGCCGTCGAGAATCCGGGCTGCCATTCCCGGGCTCGTCGTCACGGCTGTCGCGCTGACGCTGGTGAGCGACCTTCCGGTGCGGATCGCGCAGTATCGCGCGGGACTGTCGAGCATGCGCAACGACTACACGGCCGCCGCACGCGCGGCAGGCGTCGAGGGCGCGCTCGTTTTCGTGCACGAAAGCTGGGGCGCTCAACTCGTTGCCCGCCTCTGGGCCCTTGGCGTATCGCGCCCGGCCACTGCTGCGCTCTACGCGCACGTCGATGCATGCCTACTCGAGCACCGGATTACAGAGCTGGAACGGCACAACACGCGCGGCGCGGAAGCGGAGCTCGCCCTGCGTCCAATGCTCGCGGATTCATTGCGGGTACGGCCGAGTGATGTTTCGCCCGATTCCACCGAGCGAATGCTCCCCGGACTTGTCTACGACGCTGTCTGCAGTTCCCAGGTGCTCGCGGATCGCGACGGGTATGCGCTCTATCCGCCGTTCCTGCTCGACAATGCCACGGGAAACGTCTACGCGCGCGATTTCGGGCAGCGCGACTCGGTGGTCCAGCGGCTCTTCCCACAGCGCCCCTCTTACCGAGTGAGCCGCCGCGGGGTTGACGGCGCCGCACCATTGGTCTGGACCAGACTTGAATACCCAGCCAAACCGTAGATAAACTCTGCGAGGAAGTTGATCTGCTGTTGACAAACTAATGTTTATATCGCGTTTGTATCTTGTTGTTGATTCATTGTTTGGTTGTTTCAATACTCCAGTTTCTGTTCTGATTTCAGAGCCAGGCAGTATGCGGCCGCGCGGTTGGTGAGTCGGCTTTCCGTCGCTGCCCTCACCCTTGACAGACCGTTGAAGTGGCGTGGCCGGGCAGGGCACCAGTACGGATCCGGTCGCATCCTACGCTGAGAACCCATGGCGCCATGAGTGTATGTCAGGCGAACAGGGAGCTGAAAGTGAACTGAATCGGTGATCTGGTTCAGCTGAGAACCACTTCTGTTGTTTCACGTGGAACATCATCCCTTGCGTGTGTGAAAGGTCAGTCATAGGTTGCGCTACCCTCGACCACGTGGAGAGAGATGGCGCGCGTGATAGCAGTTGCGAACCAGAAAGGTGGGGTCGGCAAGACAACAACCGCGGTCAACGTTGCCGCCGGATTGGCAGCGGCAGAGCGCAACGTGCTTCTCGTGGACGGTGACCCGCAGGCGAACGCCACCAGTGGAGTGGGCTGCGATCGACGTGCGATCGAAACCTCCGTGTACGACGTGTTGCTGTCTCCGGGAATGGTCGACAACTGCATTCTCAAGGCCGTTCAACTGGAGCGGCTTGACCTCATGCCCGCCACTCCGGATCTGGCGGCCGCAGAAGTGGAGCTCGTAGACGTCGAGTCACGCGAAACGAGGATGCGCGACGCGATAGAGCGCGTCCGCAGTCGGTACGACTATGTCGTGATCGACTGTCCGCCATCCCTAGGCCTGCTGACCCTGAATATGCTCGTCGCCGCCGATGCTGTTTTGATCCCACTGCAGTGCGAGTACTATGCGCTGGAGGGATTATCGCAGCTCCTTCACACGATCTCTCTTGTCCAAGCAAACCTGAATCCGTCATTGGGCATCGACGGTGTATTGCTGACGATGTTCGACTCGAGGCTCAACCTGTCTCGCCAGGTTGCCGACGACGCCAAGGCCCACTTTGGCCAGCTTGTGTTTTCAAATGTCGTCCCCAGAAACATCCGACTTGCCGAGGCGCCCAGTTTCGGAAAGCCGATCATATCGTACGATGTATCGTCTGTTGGAGCGCAAGCTTATCTGGGGATCGTCAGCGAGCTCATCGACCGGACCGAGTCGCGGAGACCTGAAGCGTTGGTTGGCGCATAATTATATCTCATATCAAGACTTATTTTATGGCAACAGACAAGGTCCGTCGCTTGGGGCGGGGGTTGGATGCCCTCATTTCGTCGGCTTCCACGGGAACGCGAAATGAGATCCGGTTTCCGGTAGAGGCGTCGGCAGAAGTCGACGGGTTCCGCCGCGTTCCGGTATCTCACGTGGCGGCAAATCCCTTGCAGCCGCGGAAGGCATTCGACGAAGCTGAGCTTGCGGAGTTGCAAGCAAGCATCGCCGCGAACGGGCTACTCCAGCCCTTGTTGGTTCGTCCGCGAGGCTCGACCTACGAGCTTGTTGCCGGCGAACGTCGACTCCGTGCCATTCAGGGACTTGGATGGAAGGATGTTCCGGTTCAGGTTCGCGATCTTGACGATCAGGATGTCCTCACGCTCGCGCTGATCGAGAACCTCCAGCGAAGTGATCTGGATCCGATCGAAGAAGCCGAGGGTTATCAGGACCTGGTTTCCCGGTTCTCCCTGACACAGCAGCAGGTGGCGGATGCCGTTGGGCGCGATCGCTCGACGGTGGCAAATACGCTTCGGCTGCTTGCATTGCCGGAATCGGTACGCGGAATGGTTCGCTCCGGTGAACTGTCGCTCGGGCACGCCCGCACCCTCCTAGGCCTTACCGCGCCGGCAGACATGGAGGCACTTGCCCGCACCGTCGTGGCAGAGGGGCTGACGGTTCGCGAGGTGGAGCGTCGCGTGCGCGAGGCTGGCGCTGGATCCTCTCGACGTGAGCGCAAGGCGCGCGCAACGGGAGCGCCGTCGGCTGCCAGCCACCCGCCCGAGATTCGCCTGATCGAAGAACAACTGCGACGGCGCTTCCAAACCGATGCCACCGTTTCCGTGACGGGAAGCGGAACGGGCGAGGTTCGCCTGGCGTTCTATTCCCCCGACGACCTCGAACGCCTGCTGGACGGCCTTCTCGGGCCGAATCGTGAGGTGACCTGATGGGCTTTCCGGGATCTGCCGGACCGTTGTCGGATGGGCACGGAGACGTGTTCGCACCGGATTGCGGCGCAATGATCGTACACGTGCAGCGCGAGAGCGGAGTCGCGCACCGGACGTTCGTCTTCAAGCCGTGGCACGTGCGACTGCTCCGTGCGCTCCGGCACCGGTCCACGCGCATCGTCCTCGGCGCCATCCTCCTGAGCTGGGGCTACCTGGCGGTGGAGGCCGTTCGCGTCCCGCTCCTGACGCAGCGCATTGCCCGCATGGAGCGCGACGCGGCTCGGCTCGACACGTTGCAAGCAACCCTCGTTCAGTTGCAGGCGCGCTACGACCAGGTCCAGGCCATGCTGAGCAGGCCGGCAACGGCGCCGGCCGCAAGTTCGCGGCCGGATTCATCGCGGCGCTAAGTCACTCGAACCGCTCGTCCTTGCACCAACCGTGGAGGCACTTGCCGATGGCCATGTTTTCGAAGGATGCACCTGCACGAGGAGAATCCAAGGCGCCGGGAACGCCCGTGGAAGCCGTGCTTTCGATCGTCGCCGCCGGCATGAAGATCACCGGTGACGTCGACACATCGGGCGTGATGAAAGTCGACGGGGAGATCAATGGATCGATCACGGGCGCCCGCCAGGTCCTGCTGGGCCGTGGCGGGATCGTTCGCGGCAACGTTGCGGGCGGGGAAGTGGTCATCGGCGGCTCCGTGGAGGGATCCGTCACGGCGGCCGAGCGCCTTGAACTCCAGTCGACGGCGTCGGTCAAGGGCGACATCGACACCCGCTCCATCGTGGTGGTGGAAGGGGCGCGCATCAACGGACTCGTGCGCATGAGCGAAGCCTCCCCGGCGCGCCCCGAGCCCCTCCGCCTCGCCCGGGGCTAGGCGGCCGGTCGCCCCATAACCTTGTCGAGGGGCCAGCGCGCTTCAACACGGCCGCGTTGTTTCGACGTATTCTCCGGCGATGAAATCGCTCCGCGTGGCCCTTGTGGCTCTGGCGGTTATCAGCATCGGCGCGTGTGCGGGGCGTGATGTTGCCAACGGCAGTGCATTCCGCGTCGCCTTGCTCACGCCGGGGCCCATTTCCGATCGCTCGTGGAACGCGAGTGCGTATCGGGGGCTGGAGCGCATTCGGGACAGCCTGGGCGCGCAGATCAGCCACGTGCAGGTGAAGACGCCGGCGGATTTCGAGGAGAACTTCCGCCAGTATGGCGCCGCTGGTTACGCGCTGGTGATCGGGCACGGGTTCGAGTTCCAGGATGCGGCCGCACGCGTTGCGCCGGAGTTTCCACGGACGGTGTTCGTCACGACGGGCGGCGAGACGGTCCGCGACAACGTCGCACCGCTTTCGTTTGCGTTCGACGAGCCGTCGTTCCTCGCGGGCATGGTGGCCGCGGCAGCTTCGCGAACCGGCCGCATTGCCTGCGTTGGGGGAACGGAACTGCCGCCGGTGAAATCGTCCTTTGCGGCGTTTGCGTCCGGCGCACGGGCGATGCGCCCGGCGGTATCCGTGGTCACGGCATACCTCGGAAACTGGGACGATGTCAGTGCCGGGCGGGAACAAGCCCTCGCGTTGCTCCGCAGGGGCGTTGACGTGATCTTCCAGAACGCGGATGCGGCAGGACTTGGGGTCTTTCAGGCCGCGCGTGAAGACAGTTCACTCCGCGTCGTCGGGTCGAATGCCAATCAGAACGACATCGCGCCACGGGCGACCCTTGGAAGCGTCGTGATCGACGTGCCGCATGCCTTCCTCCTCGTGGCCCGGGAGGTCAAGGCACGCACCTTCGTTGCCCGCGTGATTCGCCTGACGACGCGGGACGATGTCGTGCGATGGGTGCCCAACCCGACGCCCGCCACCCGATTGGCGGCACCGGACCAGGCGCGCGTGGACTCCGTGGCCCGACTCATGCAAGCAGGGCGCTTCGTTCCGGGCCCGGCGCAGTGACGACGCTCACGGAAATCGCCACGCACCTCGACGGCCTGCTTCGGGTCGCCGAAGTTCCCGACTTCCCGAACTCGGTCAACGGCGTGCAGGTCGGCCATCGTGGTCCGGTTGTTCGCATTGCCACTGCAGTGGATGCATCGCTGCGTACGATCCAGGCGGCTTCCGCGATGGGCGCGAACCTGCTCGTGGTGCACCACGGCCTGTTCTGGAGCGGCCTGCAGCCCCAGACGGGACGACATTACGACCGCCTCCGGCACCTCGTCGAGCACGACATCGCGGTCTACGCGGCACACCTGCCACTCGATGCACATGAGACATTCGGGAACTCCCGTCTACTTGCGGCCAAGTTCGGGCTGCAGGTACGCGGCGGATTCGCCGCGTTCCGTGGGGTGTTCTGCGGCGTAACGGGGGACGCCGACGTTGAGACCGGGACGCTTGTCGCGGCGGCGGATGCCTTCGCCAGGCAGCATGACGGTCGCGCGCTGGCAACCGCGTGCCCCCCGGGACATCGAACGCGACGCTGGGCGATCTGTTCGGGATCCGGCGCGGATGCGCCATTCCTCGATGAAGCCCAGTCGCTCGGCGTTGACACGTTGATCGTTGGCGAGGGTCCCCACTGGAGCGCGGTGGAGGCTCCGGAGCGGGGGCTGGTGATCATTTACGCGGGCCACTACGCCACGGAAACGCTGGGTGTCGCATCACTGGGGAACCATCTCGCCGCGACCTTCGGCCTGCCCCACAGCTTCATCGCCGCGCCCACAGGCCTGTGAATCCGTCCGGCCCCGCGCTCGAGCTGCGCGACGTGCGACGGCAGTTCGGCTCCGTGTTGGCACTGGACGAAGCCTCGCTTGTGGTCGCGCCCGGAACCCTGCACGTGCTGCTCGGGGAGAATGGGGCAGGGAAGACGACCATGTTGAGGATCGCCGCGGGCCTCGATCGAGCGGATGCCGGGACCGTACGCGTTGAGGGCCGCGCAGCGGACGGACACCGGGGCGCGATCGACACGCGACAAATTGCCGTAGTGTCGCAGCACCACTCGCTGATCCGCGCGATGACGGTTGCCGAGAACGTGGCGCTGAACCGACGCGGCGTTCTGGCGCGGTTCAACAAGCTGGCGAATGCCCGGGCGGTCGCCGACCTGGCCGCACGCGCGGGTTTGCCGGTCGACCCGCTGGCCCGCGTGACCGACCTGCCCGTGTCGGCGCAGCAGCGCGTCGAGATCCTCAAGGCGATGGCCGCCGAGCCGCGGATCCTGGTTCTCGACGAACCCACGGCCGTGCTCGCTCCTCCCGAGACCGAGGAGTTGTTCGCATGGTTGCGGCGGTTTGTTTCAACCGGCGGCACCGCAGTCGTGATCACCCACCGGCTGCGAGACGCGTTGCGCCACGCGGACGCCATCACGGTGCTTCGCCGCGGGCGTTCCGTTCTCGTCACCACGCCCTCCATGACGACAGAAGCGCAACTCGTCGGGGCAATTGTCGGCGACGTCGGCGCGGCAGCGACGCCGCCCAGCGTTTCACAATCCCGGAGAACGACCGGACCACCGGTGCTCGCCGTGCGGGGAGCAACCATCGTGCGATCAGGCGTCGTCGCGCTGAGGGACGTCAACCTCGAGGTCGGGCCCGGTGAATTGGTTGGCGTTG